>REEE01000221.1 GCA_007695245.1 Candidatus Competibacteraceae bacterium
GCGGTGAAACGGGTCCAGCTCAGCGGCGTCCAGTCGGGATCGAGACCGGCATCCTCCGCGTCCGCCACATTCAGGCCGCACTTGCGGGCGAAATAGCGATGAAAGGCCAGACTGGGCGTCAGTTCCGGGTGGAACACGGTGACCAGAATCCGGTCGTCCTCGGCCGCCGCGATGTAGTCATCCAGTTGCAGCAGCACCCGCACCCCTTCCCCCGCCCGGACGATCTTCGGCGCGCGGATGAAGGTCAACGGAATCGGCGCGCGGGCCACCGCCGGTGCCAGCGCCTCGCATTGGAAGCTGTCCAACTGGCTGCCGAAAGCATTACGGTTGACCGCGATGTCGATCAGTCCCAAAGATGGCAGTTCACCGAGATTCTCCCGCGCCAGCAGAATCGCCCCGGCGCAGGTGCCCCACAACCTCAAGCCAGCACCGTGAGCCTGCCGGATGGCGTCATCGAGATCAAAGAGCTTCAGCAGCCGCGCCAGGCAGGTGCTCTCCCCACCGGGAATGATCAGGCCCGCCAGCCCGTCCAGTTCGGACGCGCGCTTGACGGGCCGCGCGGATACGCCGACCCGCCGCAGGTGATCGAGATGCTCCTGCACTCCGCCCTGCAAATCCAGAACGCCAATCGGCCCCGGACCGGCGACTGCATTCCCCGGCATTTACCAGCCCCGGCCCGCCAGCCGTTCCTCGTTCGGCATGTGGGTCACGTCGAGTCCCGACATCGGTTCGCCGAGATCCATCGACACCTCCAACAATTTTTCGGGATCGTCGTGGTAAGCGGTGGCCTTGACGATGGCGCGGGCGCGCAAGACCGGATCGCCGGACTTGAAAATTCCGGAACCCACGAACACCCCATCGCAACCCAATTGCATCATCAAGGCGGCGTCGGCGGGCGTGGCGATGCCGCCGGCGGCGAAGTTGACCACCGGCAACCGGCCCAGCTTCCGCACTTCCAGCGCCAGTTCGTAGGGCAGGCCGTGAGTCTTGGCGAACGCGACCACTTCCTCGACCGGCATGTTTGCGAGCTGGCGAATTTCCCGATTCATGGTCCGCATGTGGCGCACCGCCTCCACCACGTTGCCGGTACCGGCCTCGCCCTTGGTGCGGATCATCGCCGCGCCCTCGGCGATCCGCCGCAGCGCCTCGCCCAGATTGCGCGCGCCGCACACGAAGGGAATATCGAACAGCGTTTTGTCGATATGGCATTCTTCGTCGGCGGGCGTCAGCACTTCGCTTTCATCGATATAATCGATCTTCAACGCTTGCAGGATTTGCGCTTCCACGAAATGGCCGATGCGCGCCTTGGCCATGACCGGAATGGTGACGGCTTCCTTGATCGCCTTGATCAAGCCCGGATCGGACATCCGCGCCACCCCACCCTGCTTGCGGATGTCGGCCGGCACCCGCTCCAGGGCCATGACCGCGACCGCGCCCGCTTCCTGAGCGATCTGCGCCTGTTCCACGTCGACCACGTCCATAATGACGCCGCCCTTGAGCATCTGCGCCAGTTGCGCGTTCAGGAGATATCGGTTCTCTGCCATGCTGGTACTCATCTAAAATATATAAGGGGACGGTCGCCCGGACCTGCCGGTTGATGCAAGCTGGGGAGTATATCACCGTCGCGGTTGGGGACCGTACCTCCTGTGACCGCTGACCCGGTCGCGGAATTCCACCCACCGTTCGAGCCACCCTCACCACCTCGTCCACCCTCCCGTTGAGGTACACGACATGCGACGCAGCATCATCGGCATTCCTCTGGGCGACATCGCCGGCATCGGCCCGGAAATCGTGGTCAAGGCGCTGGCGAATCCAGCGGTTTACGCCAACGCACGCCCACTGGTGATCGGCGAGGCGGGCACCTTGCGCCGGGCCTTGCGGGTCACCGGCCTGGATCTGGAGATTCAGGTCGTCGCCGACCCCGCTCGAGGTCGGTATCAACCTGGCGCGATCGATCTGGTGGATCTGGCCAATGTGGACGCCGAACGGGTGGCGTTCGGCCAGGTGCAGGCGGCGGCGGGCCGGGCCGCCTACGAATTCATCGAACGCGCGGTGGCGCTGTGCCAGGCCGGTCAGGTGGACGCGCTGGCCACCACCCCGATCAACAAGGAAGCCTTCCAGGCCGCCGGCATCCAGGACATCGGCCACACCGAACTGCTCGGCCGGCTGACCGGCACCGCCGACCCGCTGACCATGTTCCAGGTCTTCGATCTCAAGGTGTTCTTTCTCAGCCGGCATGTCGCGCTGGCCGAGGCCATCCGGCTGGTGACCCGGCAACGGGTGCTGGACTATCTGCGCCGCGGCGCCGCGGCGCTGGTTACGCTGGGCATTGCTCGCCCGCGAATGGCGGTGGCCGGCCTGAATCCCCACGGCGGCGAACACGGGCTGTTCGGCGATGAGGAAGTCCGGGAACTGGAACCGGCGATTACTGAGGCCCGAAAGCTCGGCCTCGACGTTTCCGGACCCATCGGTGCCGATTCGGTCTTTCATCTCGCCCTGAACGGCGCGTTCGACGCCGTGTTGTCGCTGTATCACGACCAGGGACACATCGCCACCAAGATGGTGGACTTCCAGCGCACCATCGCAGTGACCCTCGGTCTGCCGTTCATCCGCACTTCGGTGGACCACGGCACCGCCTTCGATCTGGCCGGCCAAGGCGTCGCCAACGCCCTCAGCATGGAGGAAGCCATCCGGCTGGCGGCGGTCTATAGCAATACTGGATGATGGGATGAGGTCGCCCGCGGCAATCCCATCCACCCATGCAACTACCCTTGCAACCGCTCGCGCAGCAGCGCCAGCAGCGCCTCCCGCGACCGCGGCGGCGACTCTCCAAACCCGCCCTGCCCCGCGTCCAGCGCCTGCGCCAGTTCCAGCAACAGCGGCGGCCGCAGCCGCGCCCGGCGCAGCACCTCCCGATCCGCCAGCACCGCCACCGCTTCCCCCTGCCGCAACACGGCACCATCGTGAAACACCGCCACCTCATCGGCCCAGGCGTAGGCCAGTTCCACGTCGTGGGTCGAAAACACCAGGGTCGTGCCCGCCTCGTGCAACTGCTGCAAGGCCCCGAGCAGATGGGTGACTCCATGCGGGTCGAGACCGGCGGTCGGCTCGTCCAACACCAGGATTTCCGGACGCATCGCCAGCACCCCGGCGATGGCCGCCCGTTTCTTCTGACCGAAGCTCAACGTGTGGGTAGGGCGCTCGGCCAAGGGGACAATGCGCAAGGCCTCCAGCGCCTCGCGAACCCGCGCCTCGGCATCCGTCTTCGATAGACCCAGATTCAACGGTCCGAACGAGACATCCTGTCCCACAGTCGCGGCGAACAACTGATCGTCTGGCTCCTGCAACACCAGCCCGACTCGGCGCCGCCAGTCGTTGAGCGCGCGCCGGTCGTAGCGGGCAGGATGATTCTCCAGCCGAATCTCGCCGCGGGTGGGTCGCAAGGTTCCATTCAGATGCAGCAACAACGTGGTCTTGCCGGACCCGTTGGCGCCGAGAATCGCCAGCTTGCGGCCCCGCTCGATGTTCAGGCTCAGGTCGCGCAGCGCGACGACCCCTCCCGGATAGCGGTGTTCCAGCTCGCAAGCCGCCAGCAGCGGCGCGCTCATGGCGAACCGCGCGCCAGCAAACCGCCCGCCAGCCCGATCAGCATGACGCCGGCCAACGCCACCGTCAGGCGCGGCCAGGACAGGGGACGTTCCGGCGTCAAGACCCGCAGTTCGCCGGTATAACCCCGCGCCGCCAATCCGATTTCCAGCCGCCGCGCCTGCTCCAGCGCCCGCTGAAACAGATTGCCGGCCAACAGCCCCACGGAACGCACTCCACGATCGAAGCGTGAGTAGCCCAATCGCGCCGTCTGCGCCCGGCGTCCGGTCAGCGCCCGTTCGGCGAACACAAAAATCAGCCGGTAGATCAGCAGGATCAATTCGATCAGGCCCGCCGGAACCCCCACGCGCCGCAACAGCGGAATCCAGTCCGCCAGCGGCGTGGTCAGGGTCAAAAACGCCAGGCAACTGATCGCCGCCAGCGCCCGGATCGTGGTCGCCAGGGCCAGCCACATCCCCTCACTGGAGATATGCAGGCTGAAACCCTGGGAAAAATCCAGCGAGATCGCCAAAAACGGCGCACCGGCCAGTAGAAACGCCGCCGGCGCGGCCAGCACGCTCAGCAGCGTCTTCCAGGGAATCCCCGCGCCGTACACCACCGTCAGGGTGGTTCCCGCCAACACCAGCGGCCCGGTGGTCAACGGCGGCAGGATCAGGGTCAACAGCAGCAGGGCGAGCGCGGGCAGCAGTTTTTCAGCGGGATGCCGATCGCGCCAGCGGTTGGTCCAGGCATAATGATCAATCGCCCGCATCGACGCGATTTCGCCGACCTTGCGCTTGCCCGCGCCGGAAGCCCAGGTAATACCCCAGCACCCCCGCGCCCAGCGCGGCCTGCAAGGCGAACAACAGGCTTTCGATCTCCCCTTCCGGCTCCCAGACCGGGTTGAACCAAGGCTCGTAATCGGGTCGCAGTTCCGCCACCGCGTCCATCGCCTGGCCGTCGGTTCCGGCGAACTCCGCTTCCTCCTGAAGCCCGCCCACGACCAGCGAGACCACGACCACCAACACGACGGCGGCCAGCAACCAGCCGTTTCGCGCGGTCATGACCGCACCTCCGGCACGAACGTTTGGGGAAAGGCGCGCAGATCGCGCAAGTCATGGGCGCCGTGCTGGCGCAGCAGATTGATCACCACCACGGTCAACAGCCCCTCGACCACCGCCAGCGGCAGTTGGGTCGGCGCGAACACGCCGGCGAACTTGAGAAACGCCCCGGCCACCCCGCTGGCCGGATCGGGAAAGGCCAGCGCCAGTTGTCCGGCGGTGACCCCATAGGTCGCCAGATTGGCCAGCATCACCGCCAGAAATACCCCAACTGTCAGAGGGACGTTCAGCCACCGCATCCCGAGCAGCACCCCATAAGCCACCCACGGCCCGACGATGGCCATCGCGAACACGTTCGCGCCCAAGGTGGTCAATCCGCCGTGCGCCAGCAACAACGCCTGAAAGACCAGGACGATGGTTCCCAGCACCGTCATCACGGCCGGACCAAACAGGATCGCCCCCAGCCCGACGCCTGTGGCGTGGGAACAACTACCGGTCACCGACGGCAGCTTGAGCGCTGAAATCACGAAAGCGAACGCACCGGCCGCCGCGAGCAACAGCTTGAGTTGCGGCTGCTCCCGCAGCAGCCGAGTGACCCGGCGGGCACCGACGACGACGAACGGCAAGGCCACGACCGTCCACGCGGCGGCGTGGAGCGGCGGCAGGAACCCTTCGGCGATATGCATGATGCTCTCCTCCCCCGAAAAGATTTATGGAAGCGGAGAGATTGGGAAGGTTGTCCGGGCAGGCGGTCAACGCAAACCGCAATGGCGGCGAACAGGCGCGTTGGCTGGAAACGGTCGGCAACCCCGGAGCACCCCGCCCGGAATTCATCTGAAATCCGACGCCGGCAGGTCTCCTGGCTCACAGGTCCTCGTCGCTCGCCCAGCCTTCCCAGCCTTGTCGGCCAGTGGCGCGCGGGGGGCGCGACTCGCTGTTTACAGTTGCGGGGGCAGCCCTGGAATGGGCGACTTCAAGAGCCGCCGCACCAGATTCCCTTTTCATCCCCGCTAACCGAACGCCAGCGGGGAAACCGAGTCTTCATTCGTTCATGCTAACGCCCGGCTGGCGGCGGCGTCAACCGCGTCGCAGTTCGCCCGGACCTCCATCGTCATGACCGATCGCCATCCATTGGTAATGATTGAACCGGCGGATAATGCATCGCACAATGATAAATATCCGTTACCAGGTAAACTGTGATGCCAAGTTCCCTATTTCCACCGAACCGCGAGCCCGACATCATGACTCCGAAACGCTTGCTGATCGTCGACGACGAACCCGACTTTGGCGAATTTGTCCGTCAGGTTGCCTTGGGGCTCGATTATGAAGTTGAGGTCACCACCAGCGGTCAGGCGTTTCAGGAGCGCTACCACGATTTCCAACCCAACCTGGTCATCCTGGATATGATCATGCCAGAACTGGACGGCAACGAACTGCTGCTGTGGTTGCTGCAACAGGGTTATGCCTCCGATCTGATCATCACCACCGGCTATAGTCCGGATTATGCACATGACGCGAAAACATTGGCTGAATTCAAGGGGTTGCGAAAGGTCACTACCCTGGTCAAACCCATTGCGCTGTCCCGGCTGCGCGCGGCGCTCGGCCCATCGCGGTAATCCCCGATCCTCTCGTTCGCGCCGACCGAATCCACGGACTCGGGACATGTAACCCATGGATTTGACCCCTTGGCGGACCGAGCCGGCCGCACCCCGGCAACCTCTCAATCGCCAGTTGTTATTTTCCCATCTCTCGGTGGCGCTGGTCGGCGTGGTCATGCTGTTCATCGCCCTGCTGTCCACCTACGAACTGCGGGGTCGGGTTACCCTCCTGGCCGAAGAAGGCGTACCGCTGGCGCAATCTTCCATGCAGGTGCTGGCTGGCGTACAGCACTCGCTGGCCAGTCTGCGAGGCTGGGTCAGCCTGGGTGATCCACGCTTCCTGGACAACTGGCAGACCGCCTGGCAGGAGGAAATCGAACCCGCGGTCGATCTGATCCAGCGGTGTCGGCGCGTTCTCGAGCAAACCTGTCCCCCGGAGCGCCTGCAAGAATTACGAACCCTGCTGGCCAACTTACAGGAATCGCAACAACAAGTGCGCGAGGTCGCGCGCACCTCCGGCAATGAGAGCTTGGCCCTCCAGCGGATGGCCGCGGAAACCGATCCGCTGGCCATTCGGGTGATCGCGCTGGTGACCGCGATCGCCACCGATGCCCGGGAACTTCTCAAGCAGGAAGCCGACGCGGCTCGAACCGCCAGCACGAGCACGGTCTGGAATCTGATCATGCTGATCCTGGTGATGCTGGTGGTCGCCTACGGCATGTCCTACAGCCGGGCCCGGGCGCTGGCCCAACCGATCGCCGCCCTGGCGGAAGCGACGCGACAGCTGGCGGCCGGGCGCCTCCAGGACGACATCCCCCTCGGCGATACCCACGAACTCGGCGACCTCGCCGCCTCGTTCAACCTGATGCGGGCTTCGATGCAGCAAGCCCAGGCGGAGTTGCGCCGTGCCAACGCGCTGCTCGAACAGCGGGTTGTCGAACGCACCGCGCAATTGGCGACGACCAACAATTCCCTGATGCAGGAAATCGCGGTCCGCAATAAAACCGGGGAGGCGCTCCGGGAAAGCGAAGCGCGAATGCGCGCCATGACCCGCGCCATTCCCGATCTGGTGTTCGTGGTCGACGAAGATGGGCTGTACCGGGAAATTCTGGCGGCCGGCCGCGATCTGGCCACCATCGGGACCACCCCCATCCGCGGCAAACTGCTCAGCGAGGTCCATTCTCCGGAGATGGCGCGATTTTTTCTCGACCTCATCCGTCGGGCGTTGCAAACCCAGCAGATTCAGGTCGCCGAATACGAACTCGCGACCACCTCGGGAACGCGCTGGTTTGAATCGCGCACCGCGCCGCTGGACGTCCGGTTCGTCGAACAATCCCCCACCACGACCCTTCACCCGCAAGGTGATCTGTTCGGTCCGCCAGAGTTGCGGCGGTTTACCGCCAAGGCCGCCGCCATCGTGGTCGCGCGGGATATCACCCAGCGCAAACAGGCCGAGGCGCAACTCCGGCAGGCGCGCAAGATGGAAGCCATCGGCCAACTCACCGGCGGCATCGCCCATGACTTTAACAATCTACTCGCCATCATCATGGGCAATCTGGAGTTGCTGCACGAGAAGTTGACCGGGCAACCCCGGCTCTTCGAATTCGCGCAACAAGCGCTCAAGGCGGCCGACCGGGGCGCGAACCTCACCCGGCGCTTATTGGCGTTCGCGCGTCGCCAACCGCTGCTCGCCCAACCCACCGATCTGAACAAGCTGATCCTTGGAATGCTCGACCTGGTGCGGCGGACCCTGGGCGTCACCATCCAGATCGACACCGCGCTGGCCCCCGATCTGGAGCCGACCCTGGTCGATACCGATCAACTCGAAACCGCCTTGCTCAATCTGGTCATCAACGCTCGCGACGCCATGCCCCAAGGCGGCCGACTCACGTTGGAAACCGCTAACGTCGTGCTCGACGAGGACTACACCACCACGCAGGAAGACTTGCGGCCCGGTCCCTACGTCATGCTGATCGTCAGCGACACCGGCATCGGCATGGCGCCCGCGATCCTGGAACGGGTGATCGAACCCTTCTTTACCACCAAGGCCCCGGGCAAGGGCAGCGGCTTGGGACTCAGCATGGTCTACGGACTGGTCAAGCAATCCGGCGGACATCTCACTATTTACAGCGAACTGGGCCAAGGGACTTCCGTACGCCTCTATCTGCCCCGGATTCAGGCCAAGGTCAACCCGGTCGCGGAAACGCTTCCCGCGACTGCGGTCCCCCTCGGTCAGGGTGAGACCATTCTGGTGGTTGAAGACGAAACCGACGTCCGCCTGTTCGCTGTCAAGGCCCTGCACGCCCTGGGTTATGAAACCTTACAGGCGGACGATGCCGAAACGGCGCTCGGGCTGCTGGATGCCGCGCCGCGGATCGTCCTGCTCTTCACCGATATCGTATTGCCCGGCTCCATGGACGGCGTTCGGCTGGCTGCTGAAGCGCGCCGGCGTCGTCCTGGTCTGCCCGTGCTGTTTACGTCGGGCTATACCGAACACGCCTTGGTGGGGAACGGCCAACTCTCCGAAGATGTGGACCTGCTGACCAAACCGTATCGGAAGGCCGATTTGGGCAACAAGCTGTGCGCGTTGCTCGGGCGGCGCGACGCGACTTGAAGGTGGTGCGATGCAGCCAACCCTCCACGACAGCGCGGAACGCTACCGCCAGATCTTCGCGCATTCGAACGACGCGATCTTCATCCTCGATCCCGCCCAGGATCGGATCGTCGAAGCCAATCCGCGCGCCTGCGCCATGTTGGGATATTCCCGCGCCGAGTTGCTGGCTACCCCCATCAGCGGCGTGCATCCCCACGAAATGCCGCGGTTGCTGGCCTTCACCGCGACGGTGTTGAGCGACGGTCACGGATGGACCGATGAATTGAGTTGCGCGACCAAGGCGGGGGCGTTTTTGCCGGCGGAAATCTCGGCGTCGGTGGTGGATATCGACGGCCGGCCGGGCGTGATCGCGATGGTGCGCGACGTCTCCGAACGCAAACGAATGGAGACGGCGCTGCACGAGAGTCAAGCCTGGCTGGCGCGGATCCTCGATTCGGCCATGGACGCCATCGTGGTGCTCGACGAGCAACGCCGCGTCACCTTGTTCAATCGCGCGGCCGAGGGCGCATTTCGCTGCTCGGGCGCCACCCTGCTGGGGCAACCGCTGACACGGTTGCTTTCCGAACGGTTCCAGCACCTGTTGGATCTGTCCATGCGGGAGTTTGCTCAGAGCGATTGGCGTCAGCACTATATGTGGGCCGAAGGGCTGACCGCGTTCCGCGCCGACGGCGAATCCTTTCCCGTGGATCTCTCCCTCTCACCGTTCGAACTGGGGAGTGATCGGTATCTGACGCTCATCCTGCGCGACGCCACGATTCGCCAGCGCGCCGAGCGAAAGTTACAACGGTTACAGCGAGAAAATACGCGGTTGCGGGCAGTGGTCCGCTCGGAATTGGGCTTCACCGAAATGATTGGAGTGTCGGCCCCGATGCGGCGCTTGCTACGCGAACTGGAGCAAGTCGCTGCGACCGATGCCACCGTGCTGGTCCTGGGCGAGACGGGAACCGGTAAGGAACTGATCGCGCGCTCCATTCACAAACTCAGCCGCCGCCAGGATAAGGTCATGGTGACGGTGAATTGCGCCACCCTGTCCGCGGGACTGGTCGAGAGCGAACTATTCGGCCACGAGAAAGGGGCGTTTACCGGAGCTATCGCCCGCAAGCTGGGGCGTTTTGAACTGGCCGATCAAGGTACGCTGTTTCTTGACGAGGTCGGTGAGTTGCCCCTGGATTTGCAGGCCAAGCTGTTGCGGGTGCTGCAAGAGGGAGAATTTGAAAGATTGGGCGGCACGACCGTGCGCAAGGTCGATGTGCGGCTGATCGCCGCCACGAATCGCGACTTGCGCAAGGCGGTGGCGGAAGGCGGCTTCCGCGAGGATTTGTACTATCGCCTCCACGTCTTCCCGGTGGTCTTACCCCCGCTGCGCGAGCGCCCGGAGGATATTCCGCCGCTCGTTCACTATTTCGTCGCTAAGTACGGCAAGAAAATCGGCCGCCCGATCGAAGCCATCAGTCCCCAGGTGTTGGATGCGCTGGTGGTTTACCGGTGGCCAGGCAACGTGCGGGAACTGGAGCACGTGATCGAACGAGGCGTGATTCTCAGCCAAGGCGGCCGACTCGAGCCGGGCGCCTGGCTGCCGCGGACCGCCTCCCTGACGCACCCTCAGGAAAGCAAAACGCTGGACGCTTACGAACGCGAGCACATTCTGGAGGCGCTACAACAGACTCAGTGGAAAGTCAGCGGGCCGCACGGCGCGGCCGAGCGCTTGGGAATCAAGCCAACCACTCTGAATGCGCGCATGAAAAAGCTGGGAATCGCACGGCCTCAATAAGTCTTGTTGGCGTGAAAAATGCCTGATCTCAGTGACATCGCATCCCAAGGAGAGCGCCGTGCTTCGCGTCACCCGTTATTCCGAACACCCCTCCCGCACCGTTCTTAAAGTCGAAGGGCGGATCGCCGAGGATTGGGTCGGCGTCTTGAAAAAGGCCATCGACGCCGAACTGCGGTCCTCGGCCTTGGTGGAACTGGATTTTACGGACGTCGACGCTATCGATGCAGCCGGGGTCAGGATGTTACACGACACGTTTGGCGATAACCTGCCGATCACCCATTGCCCGGAATGGGTCCGCACCTGGCTCGACTCAAAACACTCGCCGGACTAGCCACGCAATCTCTTCTGTTCCCCGCCAAGGCCGGACGCGCGTTCTTCTCCGACCCGGATTTCCAGCGCCGCTCCTTAAGGCGTTTCCTCGGTGCCGTCCAGTACCGAGGTCACCCGCGACACCCGGCTGACGGGCAACCCCGCGCGCTCGGAGCGTTGCCGCAAGACTTCTTCATCCGGAGCGATATACACGCAGTACGTTTTGTCATCGGTCACAAAGCTGTACAACCACTGTACGTCGGTCGCCGAATCGTTCACCACCTCGCGGGTTTTTTTCGCCATGGCCTGCAACTCCACGGCCGACAGATTGCCCACCCCCACCATTTCACGCTCGATGACAAACTGGGGCATGTTCGCTCCTTTTTTCCAAGGTCGTTGTTGGTAACCGCCGCAAGTATACCGTCTTGCCACGGCGCGGCGCGCGTTGCTTGAAACCCTCGAATCTCAAGCTCCACTATTTTGGAAGTTCCAAAATAGTGGAAGTCAAGATCGGCGGCGCTTCGCTCCCAAGTAGCGGGCCTGTTAAAAATTAATTTTATAAAACAATAGATTAAAGAAGCGCATTGCAGCATTGCTCCTTGGCACGTTGCTTGATCTCACTCTACCGGAACCCACGGCGATCCAGCGCGGATCGCAACTGAGGGTTATCGCAACGACTAGAGTGAGGAACCTTTCATGCGCTCCTATCAAGCCAGCTCAACTTTCGTCTTTCTCTACATCGTTCTGGTGATCGGCGTCCTGCTGTTGGCGGGCGGCGCGGCCGAAGCCGATCACTCCCCCGACCGAGATCCCAACGCCAACCCGCCAGACCGCTCCCTCAGCCGTTCGAACGACCAGGGGGGCCACATCGCACCCATCGACTTTACCGCAGCGCTCGTCTTCTTGCGCCACCGGGACGCGTTCGTCGCCTGGCCAGCCGCGCCGACGCTGCTCGCGCCCATTCACCGACCTGAATAGCGCCCTGAAATCCTTCATCCAGAGGAATGCTCGATATGACCGACCACGCACCACCCCGCGGCAACGTCAAGGTTCGCCGCTTCACCCAGGGAGCCATGGCTGGATTGCTGTGGCTATCGTTGAGCGGCGGCGTCCAGGCCGTGCCGATGTTTTTCACCAATAGCGCCGAATTTCTGGCCGCCTTGCCAGGACCGGCGTCGATAGTCGACTTCGATGCGGTGGATGCCGAGACGCTGATTCCAGAAGGCGCGGCGTTCGAAGGCATTACGTTTACAACCAACACTGGATTGGACTTGATCGTCTCGGACCACTTCGACACGACTTCGCCGCTCAACTATCTGGGAGTCGCTGATGGTTTTTCCAATGAGTTTTTCTCCGGCCACGAGTTGACCCTTAACTTCGCCCGCCGGGTTCAAGCCTTTGGTTTATCCATCATCGCCAGTCCGGGCGACGTGTTCGCCGCCGATTTTCAACTGGTGGCCTCGAGCGGCAGCGCGTTCAACGTGGCGCCGCCCGAGCGGATTTTAAGCGACGGTGGCGAGGTGTTCTTCCTGGGCGTCATCAACCCGACCGGCTTCGCCAGCGCCCAACTGATCAGCTTCGGCGATCCCGACGCCGACGCTCCATTTTTTGGCTTCAACGTCGACGACCTGACCACCGTCGCCGTGCCAGAACCCGCCACCTTCGCCCTGGTCGGTCTCGGCCTGCTGGCGCTTTGTGGGAGAAAGGCTGCTTTCCGGACAGCCTCGAACTCTGTTTGACACTGCTGTTTCACCCAAACTCAAGAGCACTGGAGCAAAATCATGTATCAATTCCTGATGAAAACCAAAGCCCTGATGGGCGCGGCGATTCTGGCGATCATGCTCGGGATCAGTCTGCCGGCGGCGGCCGTCGTGTACACCGCCAGCAACGAAGCCTCGGGCAACCAGGTCATTGCGTTCGACATCGACAGTCGTGGCAATATCACGGAAATCGGCCGCTTCGACACTCAGGGCCTCGGTACGGGTGCCCCGCTCGGCAACCAGGGCGCACTTACGACCGACGCCAGCGACCGCTGGATGTTCGTCGTTAATCCCGGCGATGGCACCTTGACCAGTTTCCGGCTGCAAGCAGCCGGGCTCGAGTTTGTCAATATCGTTGATTCTGGAGGCTTTCGGCCCATCAGCGTCACGGTGTTCGGGACGCTGGTCTATGTGCTGAACGAAGGCGATGGCGCGAGCGACGATCCCAACCTGCGCTATGACAACATCAGCGGCTTCCGTTTCACCGGCGGCGGTATTTTGGTGCCGATTCCAGATTCCACCCGGATCATTGACAGCACCCAACTGACTGCCCCGGCGCAAGTCGGTTTCAATAAATCCGGCACGGTGTTGCTGGTCACTGAAAAAGCGACCGATACCCTGACGACTTTCGTCATGCAGCAGGATGGCACGCCGGCGCTGACGCCGCTCAAGCGCTCGTCGGCGGTGCCGACCCCCTTCGGCTTTGCTTTCGGCGACCGGGATTTCGTGTTCATCACCGAGGCCAACGGAGGTGGACCCGGCGTGACCGCTTCTTATCGCATCGATCGCGAGACCGGCGCGGTGTCGAATCTGGTCGATCTGATCGATCAAGGCAACGCGGCCTGCTGGACCGTGTTGTCCAGCGACCAAACCGTCGGCTATACGACCAATACCGCCGATGGCACCGTTTCCCTGTACCGGATCAATTTCAACGGCACGCTGGAGTATTTCTTCAACGCGCCCGTCGACATCCCCATCCGGACTGGAGCGGGCGTGCGCGATGCGATTCTGACGCAGAACAATCACTTCCTGGTCACCCTGAATAACGGGGATGGCCAAGTTCGCGGATTCTGGGTCAATCGTTCCGGCGCTATCGCACCCCGGAGAACGGCTCCGGTTCCGACCAGCGCCACCGGCTTGATCGCCCGGTAAGCCTTTCGCGCCGGTTCCGAAGCATCACTCGCCAGCGGGCGGTTCCGAGCAAAACAGGGACCGCCCCACCCTCGGCGCCCTTTCTACTTATTGATCATCGACATCCCGGCTTAGCCGGGGGGCATTTAACTAAATTTTCTTGGGATTATCGCGAGGGAGACTGCTATTCTCTCGCGCTGTTCAGGGAATCTTGGAAAACCCGGAACGCTGTCCGGGACATCGCCCATCGTCGCACAAGCGAACAACGAAAATGCTGCGCGACCGAGCGAATCCCATAAATCATATTTTATTCCCAAGGCCTCTAAGAGGAACGTAAAAATGCCACTCGCCAATCGTCTCGCCGCCGAATTCATCGGCACTCTTTGGCTCGTGTTGGGCGGTTGCGGTAGCGCCGTCCTGGCCGCCATTTTCCTGGGACCGGATAATTACCCCCTCGGCATCGGCCTGGTCGGCGTGTCGCTGGCCTTCGGCCTGACCGTGCTGACCATGGCTTACGCCATCGGCCACATCTCCGGCTGCCATCTGAACCCGGCGGTCTCGGTCGGGTTGTGGGCGGGCGGCCGCTTTCCGGCTGCCGACCTGGTTCCCTACATCATTGCCCAAGTGCTCGGCGGCCTCGCCGGCGCGGCGATCATCTATCTGATCGTCACCGGCAAGAGCGACTTCTCGACCCTCGGCGGCTTTGCGGCCAACGGTTTCGGCGAGCACTCGCCGGGTGGTTATAACCTGACCGCCGCGCTCATCACCGAAATTGTGATGACCTTCATCTTTCTGATCGTCATCCTGGGCGCCACGCACAAGAATGCCCCGGCCGGGTTCGCGCCCATCGCCATCGGCCTGTGCCTGACGCTGATCCACCTGATCAGCATCCCGGTCACCAACACCTCGGTCAACCCGGCGCGCAGTACCAGCCAGGCGATCTTCGTCGGCGGCTGGGCCTTGCAGCAGTTGTGGCTGTTCTGGGTCGCGCCCATCGTCGGCGCGGCGCTGGCCGGCTTCTTCCATCGCTGGCTGGCGAACGACAAACCGAGCTGACGCTTTGGCAAGATAAAAAAGGGCGCGTCTCGACGCGCCCTTTTTTATTACACACAGGAAATCCTCCAGCTTGACAATCATTTCCTGGCGCTTGGCGAGCTGGATTTCACAGCGGAGGACAATCGGTGAACAGCAGGCTCACTTCGGAAAGATGACCGAGCCGGACCATGGCTCCACGGCCGAATTTGCTGTGGTCGGTCACCAACAACACTTGGCGGGAGTTGGCGATAATGGCCTGGGTAATCCGCACCTCGCGGTAATCGAAATCCAGCAACGTGCCGTCCGCGTCGATGCCGGAAACACCGATGATCCCAAAATCGACTTTGAATTGCTTGATGAAATCGACCGTCGCCTCGCCGACCACAGCTCGATCCCGATGGCGCACCACACCGCCGGTGATGATCACCTCGAAACTAGCGGGCTGAGGCAGAAGTTTTGACAGGTTCTGATGCGTAGGGCGGATAAGTGTAGCGCATCCGCCATCTCAGGCCACTGGTGGATGCGGCGCAAGCGCCTTATCCACCCTACACCCGATTAAGACCTATCAGAATTTTCTTCCTGTAAATTTTCCAGTGATCCCCTCATCCGTAACCACAACTTGTGGTGTTGACCTCATCTGAGCCTACTATGGGAAGCGACCACCTCGCTCTATCACTGGAAAATTTACAGGAGGAGATTATTCGCAAAATAAGGATAAACCAATCAGCAACGATGATGAATTCGGGCCAGATCGGCATGGTTGATTACCTTCTCGGCGGCTAGCCGGGTCGGCGCGAGTCAAATTTAAAAAACAAATAAAACAGACAGATGAAATAAAAAAACTCATGAGAATCGCAATTTTGGCTTGCACGATCCGTGCGAAAATTGTAAAAACACTGGCATTAAATGTCTTTTTAAAGTTACAAAATGGCGGATCGAGTTCCACGCCAGCGCGATTTGAATTTACCTGATGCGCGTCGAAATCGCCATCGAAAAACTTGACGGGAAGGGCAGAATAAAGGCGTCGATCTTTTATTAAATATTTGATTTTTTAAATTTTTATTGATTTAACCGGGGGCATTTTCCGAGTGATACGCGCAGAGAACGTCACCAAGATATTCGGTCCCGATCCGGCGTCGGCGATGCCATTGCTGGAGCAAGGGAAGACCAAGGATGAGATTCGCGAGGCAACGGGCCAGACCGTCGGGGTGAATAACGCGAGCTTCGACATCCAGCCGGGCGAAGTCTTCGCCATCATGGGCTTGTCCGGATGCGGTAAATCGACGTTGATCCGGTGCGTCAATCGGATTATCGAACCCACGGCCGGCAGTGTCTTCTTCAAGGACCCGGATCTGGGAGAGCAGGACCTCACCAAGCTGGATGCCGAACAGTTGCTCGCGCTCCGCAAGCGGCGCATCAGCATGGTGTTCCAACATTTCGCACTGCTGCCGCACCGCACGGTGCTGTCCAACGTGGCCTTCGGGCTTGAGATTCAGGGGCGCTCCAAGGATGAGCGCAAGCATCTTGGCCAGCGCGTCCTCGATATGGTGGGACTCGGCCAATGGGGGCAAACTTACCCTTCCGAACTCTCGGGCGGCATGCAGCAGCGGGTCGGGCTCGCGCGCGCGCTGGCGACCGAGGCCGAAGTGCTGCTGATGGATGAGCCCTTCTCGGCGCTGGATCCGCTGATCAAGTTCGACATGCAGCAAGAGTTGATGAAGATTCAGCGGGAATTGCACCGCACCATCCTGTTCATCACGCACGATCTGGACGAAGCCATGCGCATCGGCGACCACATCGCCATCATGGAAGCCGGCAGGATCGTGCAGATCGGCAGCCCGGAGCAGATTCTGGTCAACCCGCGCACCGAGTACGTGGCCAACTTCGTGGAGCATGCCGATCCGACCAGCGTGATCACCGCCGGGACCATCGCCCTGCCATTCGACAGCGAGCTGTTTGTAAAGGTGGACGAGCGGAACGGCATTCAATACCTGCACCGCCACGATCATCCGGAAATCCATTACGGGCGCGACCGCGATGGGTATCTGCGCGAAGTCAGAATCGATGATCGGGAAATTCCCGTACGGCCGTTGGCCGAAATCCTGGACGCCCGCAACGGCGACTCGGTTCCGGGCTCGAGGACTGAGGTGACGCTGACGTGCGGCGAGGACGCGGTGCTGCGTCAGGTGCTCCGCAGCCGCCTCCACTCGACGTTGCCTGTGATCGTAATCCGTGCCGACGGGCGGGCGCGGGGCTTGATCGACGACCCTGAACTGATCAACGGCATTCTGGAAAAACGCGGCCACATCCCCTAACGGCCCCGGCCGACGGGCGGCGTCCGACTCAAGACCGCCCATCTCCCGTCCGGACCACCGACGCTCCGCACGATTCACGGCGACTTGTCAACCACCGTAAAAACAGGGTAACGAAAAGCATGAGCGAGTTGTTGGAGTTTCTTCGTGCGCTGATGGAAGACCCGTTCGGCTTCCTGGATCTTCCGGTGCGCCAGGTCATTACCGATATCGTGAACTGGATCGTTGCCAATTTCCGGGACTTCTCCCGAACCTATATCAGTCCGCCGGTCCGCGGCGTGATGGACGGCGTCCAATGGGCGCTGAGCGCCATCCCGCCGGGCCTCTTTCTGCTCGGCATGTTGCTTCTGGGCTGGTGGGCCGCCTCGTGGCGCATTGGGGTCTTCGCCCTGGTCTCCTTTGCTCTGATCGGCTTCATGGGGGTGTGGGATCAAATGATCGTCACCCTGTCGCTGGTGATCACCGCCGTTTTCTTTTGCGTGTTGTTCGGGTTGCCGCTGGGCATCCTCAGCTCTCGGAGCGATCGGTTCTACGCCATCCTGAGACCGATCCTGGATATCATGCAGACCACGCCGCCGTTCGTGTATCTGGTGCCGGCCGTGATGCTGTTCAGCATCGGCAACGTGCCCGGCCTGATCGCGACCATCGTGTTTGCGATGCCGCCGATCATTCGTATGACCAACCTGGGCATCCGTCAGGTGAACGACGAACTGATCGAGGCGGCCGTGGCGTTTGGCTCGAGCCGGCGCCAGATCCTGTGGAAGGTGCAGTTCCCGCTGGCGCTTCCCACCGTTATGGCGGGCCTTAACCAGACCATCATGTTGTCGCTGTCCATGGTGGTCATCGCGGCCATCATCGGCGCGGGCGGGTTGGGACTGGAGGTCTACGCGGGTCTCGAACGCCTGAACATCGGCCAAGCCTTCGTAGGCGGAATCGGCATCGTGCTGCTGGCCATGGTCCTGGACCGCATCACTCAGGGCCTGGGCGAGAAAGCCCCTGGCGCCCGTCGCCAGGGGGACTAGAAGCTGACGTTTTCTACGATAAATCAAGAATAAGGAGGTGATCGACCCACGGGACAACGGACTAAAGTCTTTGCTTGGACCATCAAGTCACATGAAGAGGAGCTAGACATGGCAAGAATCCAGAACAACCCCGTCAGACTTTCGGGCGCGCTGGCCCCGATCCTTATCCTCGTCCTGAGCCTGTCCATGGTCTCGGGCGCCATTCACGCCGACGAACGCCCGGGCGCTGGGGTGACCGTGCAGCCCGCGGTCGCCAGCTGGACTTCGGCGGTGCCGGTCAGTTGGGTGTTCGTGGAGTTGCTGGAAGAACTCGGCTACAACGTCAGGAATCCCATCGCGCTCTCCAATCCGGTCGCCTACCTGGCCATTACCGAGGGCGACGCTCATTACTGGCCCAACGGCTGGTTCCCACTGCACAACCCGCAACTGCCGGCCAATTTCCACGAGGTGGCCACGCTGTTCGATGCCCATTGTCCGGCTTGTGGCATCCAGGGGTTTCTGGTCGATGCCGCATCGGTCGAGAAGTACCAAATTACCAGCCTCGCGGACTTCAAGCGCGACGAGGTGCGCAAGGCTTTCGACGCCACCGGCGACGGCAAGGCCGACCTTTTCGGTTGCCCGCCCGGCTGGGGTTGCCATGAGGGCATCAACGCCACGCTCGACAAATTCGAGTTGCGCGACTTTCTGAACCATGTGGATGCGGGCTACGCCGCCAATTTCGCGGAAGCCCTGTCGCGCATCAACGCCGGCGAACCCGCGCTTTATTACACATGGGGTCCGAGCGCGTGGTTGCTCGCCCTGGTTCCGGGGGAAGACGTCATGTGGATCAACGCCCCAGGCATCGTCGAGGATGAGGCCGAGCGCGCCGAGGGCGTCACGGGCGCGGTGACCGACCCGATCGAGATGGGTTTCGTCGCGGCGAACATCCAGGTGGCGGCCAACAACGAGTTCCTGAAAGCCAATCCGGCGGCGACGGAATTGTTCCGGCAGGTCTCCCTGCCGCTCGCATGGATCAGCGAGATGGACAAGGCGATGAACGAACAGGATCTGTCCGATGCGATGGTGCGCCCGCTGGTGAAGGAATGGATCGCGGCCAATCGCGAAACCGTGGACGGCTGGCTCGAAGCCGCGCGCGCGGCGGCGCATTAGGGCGTAACGGCGTCGGAGCGGGCGGACACGGGGCTAAAAGACCGTACAAAAAACCCCTCCCCCTTGCGGGGGAGGGCTGGGGTGAGGGGTTGCTTGTCTCGCAAGTCGCCAGCGGTGATGAATTGCGGGGCAACCTGTACAATGGCGAAAATATCGCCACCACCCTACTATCCCAATGACCCAAACCTCGCCCTCCCCGCCCGCCGTCCTGCTGATCGGCCACGGCACCCGGCTCGCCGCCGGCGTCGCCGAATTCCACGCCCTCGCCGACCAACTACAACAGGCCCTGCCGGATCGGACCTGCCTGGCGGGGTTCCTGGAACTGGTCGAGCCGAGCCTGCCCGCGGCGCTGGAGCAACTGCGACAACAGGGCTTCCGCCGCGTGACGGCCCTGCCGGCGCTGCTGATGGCCGCCGGTCACGTCAAGAATGACATCCCGGTCATTCTCAACGCCTTTCAGGCCGCACATCCCGAGATGACGATCACCTTCGGTGCGGATTTAGGCGTCCATCCCAACCTGCTCCAGGTCGCCCGCGAGCGGATCGAGAGCGTCGAAACGGAATTCGGATCGGCCTATGATCGACGGGACACGCTACTGGTGGTGATCGGCCGGGGCAGTTCCGATCCCGACGCCAATTCCAATATCAGCAAGATCACCCGCATCCTGTGGGAAGGCATGGGCTTCGGTTGGGCGGAAACCGCTTACACCGCCGTGGCCGCACCGCTGATGGACGATGCCCTGGAACGCGCCCATCGGTTGGGTTTCCCCCGAATGGTGGTCTTTCCTTATCTGCTGTTCACCGGTCGACTGGTCGACCAGGTGCGCGCCGCGGTCGCCGCCTATCAGGAACGCCATCCCGAAGTGCGCGCCGTGGTCGCGCCGTACTTGAACGCCCACCCTCTGGTGGCCGCCACCTTTCTGGAGCGGCTGACCGAAGCCGAACGCGGCGAGGCGCGCATGAACTGTCAGTTCTGTTCCTACCGCGTACCCATCGTCGGCCGCGAAGACTGGCGAGGCGCGCCGCAGACCGCGCATCATCACGACGATCACGGTCACGACCACGATCACCGGCACTGAAACCCCTCACCCCCAACCCCTCTCCCGCTTGCGGGAGAGGGGAGAACTGGAGCCGCCATGTCCCGTTTCGACTATCTTCGCGATCCCGATGAAATCGAACGCCAGTCGTTCGTGCAGATTCGCCAACTCACCGATCTTTCGCGCTTCGATGCCGATCAACAACAGGTTGCAATGCGGCTGGTTCACACCTCCGGCGATCCCGACCTCGTCCAGGACCTGCACTTCAGCCCCGGCGCGGTCGAGGCTGGCATCGCGGCCTTGAAGCAGGGCGCGGACGTGTTGTGCGATATCGAAATGCTCAGCCACGGTATCAGCAAGCGTTATTTGAAAGGCCAGGTGCGGTGCTTCCTGAACGCGCCCGAAGTCGCCGAACGCGCCCGGCAGACCGGCGAGACCCGCACCATGGCGGCGATGAAAGAATGGCCCCTGCACATGGTCGGCAATATCGTCGCCATCGGCAACGCGCCCACCGCCCTGTTCCGATTGTTGGAGTTGCTGGACGAGGGCGCACCCCGTCCGGCGCTGATCATCGGGATGCCGGTCGGCTTCATCAACGCCGCCGAGTCCAAGCAGGCGTTGTGGGAGGTTGGGCCGAGCGAGTTCCAAACTCCCTGCATCACCCTGCTCGGCCGGCGAGGAGGGAGCGGACTGGCCGCCGCCACCCTCAACGCCCTGGCGCGCATGGCGAACGGCATTCGGTTCTGATGGACGCAACGTCCGCCTGGCCCGGACCGCCGATTGAGGTCATCGGCATGGGAATGGACGCGGACGCGCTGGGTCGCGCGGCGCGGACGGCGCTGGAGCGGGCGGAACTGGTCATCGGCGCACCGGTGCATCGGGCGGCTTTCCCCGAACTGGCCGCCGAGCAACGCCCCTACCCCAGTCCGATGAGCGGCTTATGGGATCTGTTGCGCGCCAACGTCGGACGACGCATCGCGTTACTCGCGTCCGGCGATCCGCTGTTTTATGGGATCAGCAGCACCCTGCTCCGCCATCTGCCGCCGGAACATCTGGTTTTTCATCCCAACGTGTCCAGCATTCAAGTGGCGTTCGCCCGGCTGGGTCGGCCGTGGCAACAAGCGCAACTGCTCAGTTTGCACGGGCGACCACTGGCCAGTCTGCGCGCGGTGTTGCGGGGAAATCGGCTCTATGCGCTGTTGACCGATCGCGAGAACACCCCGACCGTCATCGCCCGGTTGCTGATTGAAACCGGTTTTGGCGAATCGGCCCTGTGGGTGGCGGAGGATCTGGGCGCGGCGAACGAACGGTTTCGCGCGTTCCACGCCGCCGCGCTGGCGGAGGCTGATACCGAATTCTCCCCGCTGAACGTCGTGATCGTGGAAACCCGAGGGCCGGGCGGCGTGTTGCCGGAATTTCCCGGTATTCCCGATGCGTGGTTCAGCACTGGGGCGGAACCGGGCAAGGGCTTGCTGAGCAAGCGCGAAGTGCGGCTGATGATTCTCTCCCTGCTCGCGCCACGGGCCAGCGAGATCGGCTGGGACGTGGGCGCCGGCTGCGGCGGCGTGTCCGTGGAATGGGCGCGCTGGAATCCGGAGGGCGAAGTTCACGCCGTCGAATGTCACCCGGAACGACTGGAACATCTCGGCATCAACCGCGAACGCTTCGGGGTGGTCGCCAACCTGCATGTCGTCGCCGGCCATGCGCCGGAGGCGTTGGCGGATCTGCCCGATCCGCACGCGGTCTTTATCGGTGGCAGCAGCGGCAGTCTGCGGGAAATCCTGGACCCGGTCTGGGCGCGGTTGCCCGTCGGCGGGCGGCTAGTGGCGAGCGCCGTGACCGAGGACAGTCGGGTGGAATTGCACGCCTTCGTCGGCGACCGCCCGGCGGAATGGACCGAGTTGAGCGTCGCCCGCGCCGAAACCCTGGCCGGCCAGCGGGTCATGCGGCCGTATCTGCCGGTGTTGCTGATGAAAATGGAGAAATCCGCGTGAAAGCTACTGGTACGCTCTACGGCGTCGGCGTCGGTCCCGGCGATCCGGAATTGCTCACGCTCAAGGCCGTGCGGATTCTCCGGGCCGTGCCGGTCGTCGCCTATCCCGCCACCCCGCAAGGCAGTGCCCAGGCTCGCGACATCGCGGCGGAGTGGCTGACCGGCAAGCGGGAAATTCCGATCGCCATGCCCTGCATGTTGGATCGCGGTCCCGTGAATCAGGGTTACGACGAAGCTGCTGTAACCATCGCCGAGGTATTGACCGCCGGGCAGGATGTGGCGATTCTGTGCGAGGGCGATCCGCTGTTTTACGGCAGCTTCAGCTATCTACTGCAACGCTTGGGCGACCGCTTTCCCTGCGTGGTGATTCCCGGCATCAACTCGGTCAGCGCCGCCGCCGCCGCCGCCGCGCTGCCCTTGATCACCGGCGAACAGCGACTGACGGTGATCCCCGCCACCGCTGGCGACGAGGCGTTGCGGCAGGCGTTGCTCGGCAGCGATAGCGTCGCCATTCTCAAGCCGGGCCGCCATCGGCCGCGCCTGTTGGAGTTGTTGCGGGAAACCGGCCGCGCCGATGATGTGCTCTATATCGAACAGGCCAGCCGTCCGGCGGAGCGCATCGTCAAACGCTTTGCGGATATCCCCGCCACGCCGGGACCGTATTTTGCGCTGTTTTTGGTGGTGAAAGCCAACAAAGAATAGGGTGACGGTAGATTTGGGTTGGTTTGGCGCATGGCAAGAACCTAAAACCGATCCAAATTTAAATTTAGCCATTTGCACAGGCAGAAAATCATGAAAATTGGTAACTAGTGTCTGGCCGAAAACCCCAAAACCTTGTAGGTTGGGCTGAGCTTGCGAAGCCCAACATCATGATTCTCAACACCGTGGTTCTGAAGGTTGGGCTACAAGACAGGTTTCCGGTCAGGCACTAACTACCAACGTATCCCGCCGGTGTGGCGTAGATTGACGCAGGGTCTGGAAGGTGCTGCGGGTCAGACTGACGCTGGGGCGGGCGGGTCCCGATCGAAGAGGGTCGGGTTGCCGAACGCGGCGCGGGTGTTTATGCTTCTGGCATGAACCTGCGACTCCCCACCCGTGACGAGATCCATCGGGCCTTCCTGCAAGGGGAAAGAGCGATTGTCGAGCTGTTTGTCGAGGTGGGTCAACAGGTAGTCTTTTCCAACATGGTATGAGTCTGAAGTGGGTTGCGTATTTCCAAAGAGAAATGAGTCTGAACGGTAGCGCTTGGATCGATCATCAGGAGCATGGTGATCGATATGAACGAAACAAAATTGACGACGCTGGAGCAGCTCCGGCAGTTTCTCGCCGGTACGGCAGCGGTGGTCTTCAAGCCGGGGGCGGACGACACGCGTTATGCGCACATCGCCGAGGTGCTCCGACGTTTCCAGTACGCTGGCCTCAAGCGTCCGGAGAAGGGCCTCGTCCTGCGCTACCTGGAGCGGACCACCGGCTATTCTCGCCAGCAACTGACCCGATGGGTGGCCCGCTTCCAGGCCCTTCGCCAGATCAAGAAGCGCTACCGGTCGCCCAAGGTCGGCTTCGCCCGGATCTATACCGAAGCCGATGTCGCTCTGCTGGCTGAGACGGACGCCCTGCACAGCACCCTGTCCGGCCCGGCGACCGGTATCTTGATGCGGCGGGCGGTCGAGGTGTATGGCGACGCGCGCTACGAACGCTTGGCGGGCCTTTCGGTGGGACATCTCTATAACTTGCGCAAGCGGGCGGGCTATCTCGCCCGCCGACCACACTGGACCAAGACGAAGGGAACCTCGGTGTCCATCGGTGAGCGTCGCGCTCCATCGCCCGACGGACGCCCGGGTTTCATCCGCATCGACAGCGTCCATCAGGGTGACCGGGATGGGATCAAAGGCGTTTACCCTATCAACACCGTGGATTGCGAAACCCAATGGGAACAGGTTGCCACCTGCGAAAAGATCAGCGAGGCGTACCTGTTGCCGGTCATCCGGCAGCTCCTGGACGGCTTCCCTTTTCGGATCCTGGGCTTTCATGCCGACAACGGCTCGGAGTACATCAACCACCCGGTGGCCAAGATGCTGGACAAACTGCGGGTGGAGTTCACCAAGTCACGCCCCCGGCATTCCAACGACAACGGCTTGGCGGAGACCAAGAACGGCGCGGTGGTCCGCAAGCATTTCGGGTATGAGCATATTCCCCAACACTGGGCCAACGAGGTCAACGCCCTCTGCCGGGACTTCCTCAACCCCTATCTGAACTTCCATCGCCCCTGCCTCTTTCCGGAATCGGTGACCGATGCCCGAGGCAAGACCCGGAAACGCTATCCGCTGGACGGGGTCATGACGCCCTTCGAGAAGCTGAAATCCATCCCCGCAATGGTCTCCTTCCTGAAGCCCAACATCACCCTGGATTCACTAGAAATAGAGGCCAAACGTCTTTCTGACAACGAGGCTGCCGAACAGCTCCAGCAAGCGAAGCAACAACTCTTCCTGTCCATCCACAACCGATCCAAGGTCGCTGCTTGATCGATCACCTCTCGCCTCGTCCAGACTCATACCTCAATTGGAATTGACTCCGTGTGGCTCCCGTACCGATAGTCCATCTTGCCCCCCGTTGTCTGGTCAACGATCCTCCTTAACCCTACCAGCCACAGGGCTGCAGATGAAATCGGCCCGCCTAAAAGGCGGGGGTTTGAACCTTACATATGGAAATCAACTATGGCCCCGGTTACCGGGTTTACCACAAATCCCTTGTAAATCAATACGCCGGGAACTACTGATGTGATGGGTCATTATTCCGATAGTAGGGGATCTTTTAAACACCCTCCATCACCTCGCTCAGGCGAGTCACGCCGCGCACCTCCAAACCCTCCACCCGGCTACCGCGTCGGGGCTGGTTGGCGCGCGGCACGATGGCCTGCTTGAACCCGTGCTTGGCCGCTTCCCGCAGCCGCTCCTCGCCGTTGGGCACCGGGCGGATTTCCCCGGCCAGCCCGACTTCGCCAAACACCACCAGATCGGTCGGCAGCGGCCGGTCGCGGAAGCTCGACAGCGCCGCCAGCAACACCGCCAGATCGGCCGCCGTCTCGTTGATTCGCACGCCCCCCACCGCGTTGACATAGACATCCTGATCGTACATCGCCACCCCGCCGTGCCGGTGCAGCACCGCCAGCAACATCGCCAGCCGGTTCTGCTCCAAGCCCAGCGTCACCCGGCGCGGATGACCGCCGTGGCAGTCGTCCACCAGCGCCTGAATCTCCACCAGCAGCGGCCGGGTGCCCTCGCGGGTGACCATGATCACGCTGCCGGCCACCGGCGCATCGTGGCGGGACAGAAAGATCGCGGACGGGTTGCTGACCTCCCTCAACCCGTGTTCGGTCATCGCGAACACCCCCAACTCGTTGACCGGCCCGTAGCGGTTCTTCACCGCCCGCAACACCCGCAACCGCCCGCTGGGGTCACCCTCGAAATACAGCACGGTGTCCACCATGTGCTCCAGCACCCGCGGTCCGGCGATGGCACCCTCCTTGGTGACGTGACCGACCAGAAACAGCGCGGCGCCGGTCGCCTTGGCGTAACGCACCAGTTGCGCCGCGCTCTCGCGCACCTGCGCCACCGAGCCGGGCGCGGATTGCAATCGCTCGGTGAACACGGTCTGGATCGAGTCGATCACCATGGCCTGTGGCTGCTCGACCTCGGCGGTCGCCAGAATGCGCTCGACGTTGATTTCCGGCAACAGACGCAGCCGGTCGCGCGCCAGGCCGAGGCGCTGGGCGCGCAGGCTGATCTGCTGCGGCGACTCCTCGCCGCTGACGTACAGCGTGCGACCGCGCGTCGCCAATTCCGCCAGCACCTGCAATAACAGGGTCGATTTACCGATGCCGGGATCACCGCCGATCAGCGTGACCGAACCCTGGACCAGCCCGCCGCCCAGCACTCGGTCCAGTTCGCCGGTCCCGCAGGATTGCCGCAACTCCACCGTCGCGTCCACGTCCGCCAGGGCGCGGACCTCGCCCGCCGCCACGCCGGAATACCCGGTGAACTTCGCTCCGCTCTTCCCCGGCATCGATGCGGGCACGGTTTCCTGCAACGTATTCCAGGCCCCGCAATCGCCGCATTGGCCCGCCCACTTGCTGGCTTGCGCCCCACACTCAGTGCAGACGTAGATCGTGCGGGCTTTACTCACCGGGACTCCTCTTCCGAATCCTCACCCCTGGTGGAATAGTCTCTTTCCCAGCGCTCGCTCGGGCTGGGGGCGGGGATCTGCAGGATTTCCACCCTGACCCGCGCCGTCACCCCGCACAGCAAGGCATAAGAGATCGTGCCGGCGGCCCGGGCGATGCGTTCCACCGGCAGACCCTCACCCCACAGCACGACCGGATCGCCGATCCGCGCCTCGGGATGCTGGCGCAGATCCAGCGTGATCATGTCCATCGACACTCGCCCGATCAGCGCCGCCGCGCGGCCGTCGAGCAGTACGGGCGTTCCCGACGGCGCGTGGCGTGGATAACCGTCGCCGTAGCCGACCGCCGCCACGCCCACGTCCATCTCCTCGGGACACGTCCAGGTCCCGCCGTAACCGATCGGCTCGCCCCGGCGCAGCCGGTTGATGGCGATCAGTCGGGTATGGAAGGTCATCACCGGCCGTAAATCCTCGTCAGACGCTAAACTGTCCGCAAACGGCGAAGCGCCGTAGAGCATGATCCCGGGCCGCACCCAATCGAAATGGGTTTGCGGCCAGCCGAGGATACCGGCGGAGTTGGCCAGGGACCGCTCGCCGGGCAGACCCGCGGTGGCGGTCTCGAAGGTGTGGAGTTGCTGGCGGGTGTAAGCACAATCCCGCTCGTCGGCCCGCGCCAGATGACTCATCAGTCTCACGGCCGGCGCTACCGCCGGACACGCGCGCAGGAGTTGGAACGCCGCCGGTGCGCGCTCCGGGTCCAGCCCCAAGCGATGCATCCCGCTATCGATCTTCAGCCAGACGCGCACCGGCCGCTCCAGACGCGCCGACTCCAACAGGCGCGCTTGTTCGGGATGATGGACGACGATTTCCAGACCGTGACGCGCGCACAGCGGCAATTCCGCCGCCTCGAACACCCCTTCCAGCAGCAGGATCGGCCGGTTGATGCCCGCTTCGCGCAGGATGAGCGCTTCCTCGATGGCGGCCACCGCGAAGGCGTCGGCGTCCAGGGCGCGGGCCACGCGAACCAGACCGTGACCGTAGGCGTTGGCTTTAACGGCGGCCATCACCCGCCGGCCCGGCGCGGCCGCCCGCGCTCGCCGGAGATTGTGAACCAGCGCCCCCAGATCGAGGCGCGCCGTGGTTGCTCGACTCATGGCCGGATCCCACCGAGTAAAATTCAGGGGCGTAACTCTCAAAGCGGGTGTATTGCCCCAGGAAGGTGAGTGGAACCATCCCGATCGGTCCGTTACGCTGCTTGCCGATGATAATTTCGGCTCGGCCCTTGTCGGGACTATCCGGGTTATAAACTTCGTCCCGGTAAATAAAGCAAATTAAATCAGCATCTTGTTCTATGGCACCCGACTCGCGCAAATCCGACATGATCGGTCGCTTGTCGCCGCGCTGCTCCAGGGTGCGGTTGAGCTGCGACAAGGCCAGCACCGGCACCGACAGCTCCCGGGCCAGAGCTTTCAACGACCGGGAGATTTCCGAAACCTCGTTAGTGCGATTCTCGTTAGTGCCCGGCACCTGCATCAACTGGAGATAATCCACCACGATCAGCCCCAGTTGCCCTTCCTGCCGGTGCAGGCGGCGCGCCCGCGCCCGGAGTTCGTTGGGGCTCAGGCTGGAGCTGTCGTCGATAAACAGCCGGGCCGCGGACAACATGGTCACCGCCGAGGTCAGCCGCGGCCAGTCCGCATCCTCCAGCCGCCCGGTGCGCACCCGGTGCTGATCGATCCGCCCCAGCGACGACACCAGACGCATGATCAGACTCTCGCCCGGCATTTCCATGCTGAACACCGCTACCGGGCACTGCACCTGAATCGCCGCGTATTCGACGATGTTCATCGCCAGGCTGGTCTTGCCCATCGACGGCCGCCCGGCGATCACGATCAAATCGCCGCGCTGCAAGCCGGCGGTCTTGTCGTCGAAATCCGGCCAGCCGGTCGGGATGCCCGTGATGGGATTGTCGCGCAGAAACAGACTGTCGATCCGCTCGACGGTGCTCGCCAACAGATCCTTGATGTTGGCGAATCCCTGCTGGGCGCGGGAGCCGCGCTCGGCGATGGCGAAGACCCGCTTTTCCGCCTCGTCCAGCAGGTTTTTGCTGTCGCGGCCGCGGGGGTCGTAGGCGCTGTCGGCGATTTCCGTCGCGGTGCGGATCAAATCGCGGCGAATCGCGCGTTCGCGGATGATGTCGGCATAGGCGCGGACGTTGGCGGCGCTCGGGGTATCCCGCACCAGCACGCCCAGATAGGCGAAGCCCCCCGCGTCCTCCAACTGGTGGTTGTCTTCCAGCCATTCGGCCAGCGTCACCAGATCGAAGGGGCGGTTCACTTCCGCCTGCCGGCGGATGGCGCGGAAAATCAGCCGGTGGTCGTTGCGGTAAAAATCGGCATCATCCAGCCGGTCCGCCACTTGGTCCCACGTCGAATTGTCCAGCAGCAGACCGCCCAGCACCGACTGCTCGGCTTCGAGCGAGTGCGGCGGCGTTCGCAACGCCTCGGTGGCGGCGTCTTTGCGCTGGGACAACGGGAGAACGGGGTACATGACGAAACTCCGGGAATGGAACCAGCGATCCATCGCCCGCACGACCGGTGGACGAGAGCCGCGGACGGAGCGCCCCTGCCGCCACGAGGGAGGAGAGGGGCGTCAACGGTGATGCGGTGATGGTGAGAAGTGTAGCCCGCCCCGGCGCGAACGACTGCGTTTCAATTCTCGGCGATCACATTGACCCGAATCTGGGACTGGACTTCGGTATGCAGATGTAAATCCACGTCGTATTCGCCGATCTGGCGAATCGGACCGCCCGCCAACCGTACTTCATGCTTCAGCAGCTCGATGCCGGCGGCGGCCACTGCACTGGCGATATCGGCCGCGCCGACCGAACCGAACAGCCGTCCTTCGCTGCCGCTTTTCACCGACAGGGTGACGATCAGTTCGGCCAACTGCTCGGCGCGGGCTTTGGCCCGGGCCAGCGCCTCGGTGGCGACCTGCTCCAACTCGACGCGACGGGCCTCGAAACGGGCGGTGTTGGCGGCGTTCGCCGTCAGCGCCTTGCCTTTGGGAATCAGAAAGTTGCGGGCGTAACCCGGTTTGACCTTGACCCGGTCGCCCAAAACGCCCAGGTTGGCGACTTTTTCCAGCAAAATAATTTCCATGTTCGACTCCGTGATGATTCGTGCGGCTCGCCGCAAACGAGTTAAATTCAGCGTTTGTCCAGTCGCGGCCGGACCCGGCGCCGAAAATCGGCCCAGGCGTCGGCGATGCCCAGCGCCATCACCAGTTGCGACAGCAGTGGGATCAGCAACAGGTAGAACAGGGCCAGCCAGGCCGACGACAGCTGCAGTTTGAAAACCAGGGCATGCGTCAGGGCGACGCCTTGCAGGGTATACAACGTACCCAGCACCAACACCCCGTTGGTCAGCGGCATCCAGCCGGTCGCCAGCGCCGCGCCGAACAGTGCCAGCATCGCTAACGCCAGCGGTTGGCCCAGCCGCAACTCATGAAACTCGGGACGAAACCCGCCGGGATTGAACAGCAACGCCTGCCACCAGCGGCCGAGGAGCAGCGCCAGCACCACAAACAGGAGCGCCGCGCTGACCATCTGCCCCGGCATGAAGGGTGCCCAGCCCTCGAGCAACTCCAGCACCTGATCCAGCGCGGAGCGATCCGCCACGGGTCCCGCCGGCGCCAGCGCCGCCAGTTCGCGCTCCCAACGACCGATCACGCCCTGCCACCAGGTCGCCGGGTCGCCCAGCACGGCGTAAAACCCCAGCACGCCCGCCAGGCCCAGGGCCGCGGCGGTCTGGAGCGTGCGGGCCAGCGACACCGTGGCGCGCAGCACCAGGGCCAGCAGCCACAGCGGCAGCCAGCAGGCGGCCAGAACGAGCAGCATCGGCCACGGCGCGCCCACCACCAGCGTGGTGAGCACGGCGGCGCCCAATCCCGCCAGGGCCATGAGCAACGCGCCCTCGGCCGGACCCAGACGCAGGGTCACCAGCGCCACCACCGCCCCAGAAATGATCAAAAAAGGCGGGAACAGCCAGAACAGCACCGCCGTGGTCGCTGCGATCAGGGCCGCGGACGAACGACCGCGCATGATAAAGACGGCAAGCGATTTCATGCGGGGTTTTCCAAAGTGTTACTGGCTCAGTGCCGGTCGCAGTACGGCAGCAGCGCCAGGAACCGGGCACGTTTGATCGCCACCGATAACTGCCGCTGGTAGCGGGCCTTGGTGCCGGTGATGCGGCTCGGCACGATCTTGCCGGTTTCGGTGATGTAGTTTTTCAGAATCGCGATGTCCTTGTAATCGATCTCCTTGATGCCTTCGGCGGTGAAACGACAGAACTTCTTGCGGCGAAAAAAACGGGACATGGGTCAATCCTCGGGTGATTCAGAGTGATTCAGAGTGATTCAGGAGTAACGACGACGATCTGCTCGATGTGGGCGGCGTGCAGGACCAAGCGGTACTCCCCCGCACGGTGGTTGGCGCGACTGAGAAAGCCCCGCACCCGCACCGCAGCACCCGAAGGCAGCTGGCCGACGACTCGGGACAGTCCCTCGCCGCAGGCCATGACCGCGATCCGGCAGCGCGCCTCGCGAGGCGTCCCGGCTTCCGTTTGCCCGGAATGATGTTCCAGCAAAAAGCGGCTGATCGGGATGCCGGCCGGTGAGATGCGGGTTTCACAGGTCCCCGCCAGTTGGCCGGCGATCACCAGGCAGTTATCGGCGGCGGGCGCGGCGGGCATGGCGGTGCGGCCGTCGGCTTCAGGCGGCCTCGTCGATCTCGCCCTCGTCGTCTTCGCGATCGGCGCGATCGGCGCGATCGGGACGGTCTTCGCGATCCTCGCGATCCTCGCGATCCTCGCGGGTATCGCGCTCGTCGCGCGACCTGATCAGCGGCGAAGGCTCGGTGTCGGGACCGTCGCGTTGAATGATCAGATTACGGATGACGGCGTCGTTGAAGCGAAAGGCGGTCTGCATTTCTTCCAGCACCGCCTGGCTGCATTCGACGTTCAGCAGTACGTAGTGGGCCTTGGCGATCTTATTGATCGGGTAGGCCAACTGCCGCCGTCCCCAGTCCTCCAGACGGTGAATCTTGCCGCCGTCTTCCTCGATCAGCACGCGATAGCGCTCGACCATCGCTGGAACCTGTTCGCTCTGGTCGGGATGGACCATGAACACGATTTCGTAGTGACGCATCAAAATTAAGGGCTCCTTACGGATTAACACAGCCTCCCGCGGGTGCGGTAAGGCAAGGAGTCGCGGCCAAGGGTCGGCTGCGGGGGACAAGCATTCTAGGGGGAAAGCCGCCGGCGCGCAACGATGACCATGGGGGCAATCTAAGGTCTCCACGGCGTACAAGGGCGTCTGCTCCGCCACCGCCGCGTCCAACAATCGGCCCGCTCTTCAAAGTGGATGCGGTTTCGAATCTGGACTTTGCGGCCGCGCGCCGTAGAATCCGGCCATGAAAACCAAAACCCTCATGATTCAAGGCACCACCTCCGACGCCGGCAAAAGCGTCATGGTCGCCGGACTGTGCCGGCTGCTGGCGCGGCGCGGGGTGCGGGTGGTTCCCTTCAAGCCCCAGAACATGGCCCTCAACAGCGCCGTCACTGTGGACGGCGGTGAAATCGGCCGCGCCCAGGCGGTGCAGGCGCAGGCGGCCTTTCTGGAACCGCACACCGACATGAACCCGGTGTTGCTCAAGCCCAACACCGACATCGGCGCGCAGGTCATCATCCACGGCCGGGCGCTGACCAACATGGACGCGCGCCGCTATCATGCCTACAAGCCGGTGGCGATGCAGGCGGTGCTGGAATCCTACCAGCGGTTGTGCGCCGCCTACGACGTGGTGCTGGTGGAGGGCGCCGGCAGTCCGGCGGAAATCAACCTGCGCGACCAGGATATCGCCAACATGGGTTTCGCCGAGGCGGTGGACTGCCCGGTGTGGCTGGTCGCCGATATCGACCGGGGCGGGGTGTTCGCCCATCTGTACGGCACCCTGGCCCTGCTGGCACCCAGCGAGCAGGCGCGAGTCACGGGCTTGATCATCAACCGTTTCCGGGGAGACGTCAGCCTCCTGACGCCGGGACTGGACTGGTTGACCGGCAAGACGGGCAAGCCGGTGCTGGGCGTGTTGCCCTACCTGCACGGGCTGCATCTGGAAGCCGAGGACGCCCTGCCCCGCGAACTGGATGCGGCGAAGGACGCCGAGCGCTTGCGGGTCGCCGTGCCGGTGCTGGCGCGGATCAGCAACCATACCGATTTCGATCCCCTGCGCCTGCATCCGCAGGTCGAGGTGTGCTGGGTGCGGCCCGGCGCCGCGATCCCGCCCACCGATCTCATCATTCTCCCCGGCAGCAAGAGCACTCGCGGCGATCTGCGCCGCTTGCGCGAGCAGGGCTGGGACGCGGCCATCCACCGGCATTTGCGCTACGGCGGCAAGCTGATCGGCATCTGCGGCGGTTTGCAGATGTTGGGACGGTGGGTCCACGATCCGCTGGGCCTGGAAGGCGAACCGGGCAGCAGTCCGGGCCTCGGCTTGCTGGATTTCGCGACCACGCTGGAGCCGGAAAAACAGTTGCGCCGGGTCGCGGGACGGTTGCTGCTGGACGATGCGGAGATCATCGGCTACGAAATCCACGCCGGGGTCAGCACCGGGCCGGCCCTGGAACATCCCAGCGTGCGGTTGAGCGACGGGCGCTCGGACGGCGTGCTTTCGGACGACGGACAACTCCTCGGCACTTATCTGCACGGGCTGTTCGACGCCGCCCCGGCCCGCGACGCGCTGCTGCGCTGGGCGGGGTTGGCGGTGCGGGAGACGCCAGATTACCGGCAGTTGCGCGAAGACGGTATCAATCGGCTGGCGGATGCGTTGGCCGAGCATCTGGATTTGCGGTGGCTGGAGGACGAATTGGCGAGCACGGTTCACGCGGCGGAATACCCCAACCACGCATCCAATCGGGCATGAACCTCAGCGACGCCCTGTCCGTTCGGCACCGAGAACAGCTGCGCGCTGGCTTGTTGTGGATAGTCGGCGTTCAGCGTCGCCTGTAATTGCCGCAGCGTCGTTTGCGCCGCGCCGCGACTCAGCTTGTCGGCCTTGGTCAGCAGAATATGCACGGGGAGCTGGCGGTGGGCGCACGTTTCCAGAAGTTGGCGATCCATGGCGGTCAACGGATGGCGGACGTCCATCAGTAATAACAAACCGCGCAAGGCGGCGCGTTCGCGCAAATACCGCTCGAGCAGCGCCTGCCAGTGGCGGCGGATCGCGTCCGGCACCCGGGCGTAACCATAGCCGGGCAGGTCCACCAGATAGCGCTCGGGTTCCACCGCGAAGAAATTGAGCAACTGGGTGCGCCCCGGCGTTTTGCTGACGCGGGCGAGCTGCCGCTGTCCGGTCAGGACGTTGAGGGCGCTGGACTTGCCGGCGTTGGAACGGCCGGCGAAGGCTACCTCCCGTCCATCGTCGGGTGGTAGTTTATGGAACTCATTGACGCTGTTGAGAAATTGGACGTTGCGATAGCGACTGGCGGCGGCGACAGTCCCGGACATGGGCTTGGCTAGGCTAGGGTTTTTCATTGAACTTGAGGGCCGAAACTGGTATAAAAAACCGCCGCTTTCGCAGGGCTGAACCCAATCGAGCAAACCCCATTCAGGGGTTTGTGGGACAACGAGTTTAGCAGATCGGGAATTGCGCTCTCACCGTAAACCAATGACGGTCCGCGGCGCAGGCGACCCGCATCGTACAGGAGCCTTCCAAAAATGAAAAAGTTCGTTGTGATCGCCGCGACGTGCGCCTTGTTCGGTTTCGCGACCGCCGCGCTGGCCGCCGGCGACGCCACCGCCGGTCGGGCCAAATCCGCCACCTGCGCGGCTTGCCACAATGCGGACGGCAACAGCACCAATCCCGAATATCCCAAGCTGGCCGGACTGGGTGCCGGTTATCTGTTCAAGCAGCTCCAGGAATACAAAGACGGCACCCGGGCCAACGCCATCATGCTCGGCATGAGCGCGGCGCTGAGCGAACAGGACATGCTGGATCTGGCCGCCTTCCACGACTCGCAGACCATCACCCGCGGGGCCGCCGATCCGGAACTGGCCCCGCTGGGCGAAGCGATTTTCCTCGGCGGCAACCTGAGCACCGGCGTCTCGGCGTGCATCGCCTGCCACGGTCCCGCGGGTGCCGGCAATCCCGCCGCCAAGTTCCCGGCGCTGGCGGGCCAGCACGCGCAATACACCGAGATGCAACTGAAGGCGTTCCGCTCCATGGAACGCGCCAACGACGCCGGACAGATGATGCGCAACATCGCCGCCCGAATGACCGACGCGGAAATCAAGGCGGTCGCCTCTTACATTCAGGGCTTGCAATAGGCCGCGACCGGCCCGGACCGGAGCCCCTGAGGGTTCCGCGGGGTGGTCGGATGACCACCCTTTTTTATTGGCGGTGGCCGCGGTGGCCGTGGCTATTCCGGCCGGACGGTGGAACGGATTACAGCCGACCGGGTCTCACCAAAGTCCGCAACGACTCCCAAAAACCTGCCGTGAACGACTCTTCCGCGCCCGCCGCGAACGCCACTCCCGTACCCAAGCCCGTCCGCCAGCGCCGATCGCAGTGGTTGTTACTGGAATTCCTGGGCTCCATGTACCTGGCTATCACGCTGCTGGTCGTGGTGGCGATCGCGTCGGTCATCGGTACGGTGCTGCAACAAAATCAGCCCTATGCCGACTACGTGCTCAAGCTCGGGCCATTTTGGTTCGAAGTGTTCCGCGGGTTGGGCCTGTACGACATCTACGGCGCCGCCTGGTTCATCGGCATTCTGGCGTTTCTGATTCTGTCCACCAGCGTTTGCCTGTATCGCCAGACGCCGCACCTTCTGCGGGAGATGAACCGGTTTCGCACCCAGGTCCAATTGCATTCGCTGCGCGGGTTTCACCAGCGCGCCGAATGGCGGCTACCGGAGCGCGATCCCGGCGCGGCGCAAGCGGAAGTGACCGGGGTTCTGCGCGCCTGGCGTTACCGCTGGCGGGTCGAGGACCGGGACGATCATCGCATCGTAGCGGCGACGAAGGGCCGGTTCAGCCGACTGGGCTATCTATTTACCCATGCCGCGGTGGTGGTGATTGGGATCGGCGGTTTGCTGGATGGCAATCTGTGGCTGAAACTTAAGGAGTGGCGCGGCGAGATCGTGGTCGAGACCCGCGATCTGATGGCGCGCGACATCCCGCCGATCAGTCGGCTGGCACCGGGCGCGGTGCCGGCGTTTCGCGGCAACGTGATGTTGCCCGAGGGCAGCGCCGCCAATTTCGTGTTCCTGCGAATGCGCGACGGTTTTCTGTTGCAGGAACTGCCGTTCGCCATCGAGCTGCTGAATTTCCAGGTCGAATACCACACCACCGGCCAGCCCAAGTCCTTTCTCAGTCAAGTGCGGATTCACGATCAAAAACACTTGGGCGACCAGCCGCTGGAGGCGGAAATCCGGGTCAACCACCCCTTGACCTATCGCGGCTATACCCTCTACCAATCCGATTTCGGCGACGGCGGGTCCAATCTGGAACTGCGCGTCTGGCCGCTGACCCTCCCGCAAGCGGAACCGGTCGCCATTCAGGGCGCGGTGGGTGAGACGCTCAGCATTTCGGGACCGTCCGGCCCCCTGCGTCTGGAGTTGGACGATTTCCGCCTGTACAACCTGCTGCCGGAGCTCGACAGCCGGCCCGGCGATCGTAAGTTCCGCAGTTTTGGCCCCAGCTTCAGTTTCAAGCTGCGCGACGTGGCCGGCGAAGCGCGGGAATATTTCAATTACATGGCCCCGGTGCAGATGGAAAACCGCTGGTTTTACATCAGCGGGATGCGTGACCGGCCGAGCGCCGCGTTCCGCTACCTGCACATCCCGATGGACTCGAATTACAGCCTCGAACGATTTTTGCGGTTCAACGCCCGGTTGCGCGACACGGTCGGTTTGCGCGAGTTGTTGGCGCGATCCGCGCCACTGGCTGACAATGCGGATCTGCAGCGCGATCTCGATCAGGTCCGCTTGAATCTGGTCGAACTGTTCGTGCGGGGCGGTTTCACGGCGGTGATCGAGCGATCCAGGGCGGTGGTGCCGGCCGAACGCCTTCAGGATGCGACCACGCTGTATCTGAATCTCCTGCGCGATACGCTGGCGGAGGTGTTTATCGAGGTGTTGCGCGAGGAGGGCGTCGACCTGAATGAGGGTGTGGGCGAGCGGGAGGAGGCCTTTTTTAACGATGCCGTATCGGCGCTGACGGTTCTGCCGGAACACGGTTCGCCCTTTTTTCTGCAACTGACCGGATTCCAGCAGGTGGAGGCCTCCGGCTTGCAAGTGACCCGCAGCGCGGTCACCCGCATCGTGTATGCCGGTTTTGCCCTGCTGGTCATCGGCATCTTCATCATGTTCTATACTTCGCACCGGCGCTTGTGGGCTTGGCTAGCGGTCGAGGAGGGTGGCACCCGACTGGTGGTGGCCGGCGCCAGCAACCGCCGGACGGCGGAATTCGCCGGCGAGTTCGCCGCAATACAAGGAGCGCTGGCGCGGCGGCTGGGAGCGCCGGAAGCGATCGGTCCTGCCGCTGCGACCGCCTCGCCGACGGTCCCTCCGGAGGCGGCGGCGGACAACCGGTCCGGCGATCGCGCTCCGGAGTTCGAACGATGATTGGATTTCTGGAAAAATTCCACCATGGGCGGGAGCGGGTTTTGGACCCGCTCCCGCTTTTCAGACAGAAGGCGAATGAACGATGTCGGTAACGCGCGAAGCGATGCTTGAACACTGGGAGCATCCCTCCCTGTGGCAGCGATTGACGGCCCGGGATCTAATCTGGGCATTGGCGGTCCTCGTGGGTTCGGTCGGGGTCTGGTGGGTCTATCGCGACCTCATGGATGGCTACGAAATCGCCATTCAGATCGGTTCCACGCTGGGGCTGATCGTCTGGGGGTGGTATTGGCGGCCCGCGCAAGTGTTCGTGCTGGTGGTGGCGCTGTTGACCGTGACCGCGCTCTGGCGCTACGGGGCGGATTACGAACTGCGCCACAGCGATTTCCTGCTCAAATACATTTTAGAGAGTCAGGCGGCGTTCATGTGGATGAGCGCCTTGTACGTGCTGGCGACCGCCACCTATTTCGTCGCGCTGTTCGGCCGTTCCGAATTCGTCGGTCAGACTGCGACCGCGCTGACCTGGAGCGCCACGGCGATGGGCCTGACCGGACTGTTCGTGCGCTGGCGCGAGTCCTATTATCTGCTGGGTGCCGACGTCGGCTATATTCCGGTCAGCAATCTGTATGAAGTGTTCATTCTGTTCGCGGTGATCACCGCGCTGTTGTATCTGTTCTACGAGGACCGCCACCGCACGCGCGCCATGGGCGGCTTCGCCCTGCTGATCATCAGCGCCGCCGTCGCTTTCCTGCTGTGGTATACCTTCGAACGCGAGGCCCACCATATCCAGCCGCTGATTCCGGCGCTGCAAAGCTACTGGATGAAGATTCATGTGCCGGCCAATTTCATCGCCTATGGCGGCTTTGCCCTGGCGGCGATGCTGAGCGTGGCCTATCTGCTGCGTCTCGGAGCCGAGAAGCGCCGGCCGGAGGGTCTGCTGGCGCGGACCTTGCCGCCGCTGGACTTGTTGGATGACGTGATGTATCGGGCCATCGCCCTGGGCTTTGTGGCCTTCACCATCGCGACGATTCTCGGCGCGTTGTGGGCCGCCGAGGCGTGGGGAGGGTACTGGTCCTGGGATCCCAAGGAAACCTGGGCGCTGATCGTCTGGCTGAACTACGCGGCCTGGTTGCACTTGCGGATGACTAAGGGTTGGCGCGGGGCGCCGATGGCTTGGTGGGCGATCGTCGGGTTGTTTGTGACCTTGTTCGCCTTCCTGGGCGTCAACATGTTCCTGTCGGGCCTGCATTCCTACGGCTCGCTGTGAGCCGGATTGGCCGCGCCCCGTTTCTATCCCGCACTGGAGGAGTTTTGCTGATGCCGACCCCGATCCGCTGTTTGTTGTTGGCGCTGCTGGCCTGCGCGTTGCCGCTGGCCGTGGCCCAGGCCGCCGACCCGGTTCCGCCGCCGTTTCAGGAAGGCCAGGATTACTTGCGGCTCGCGAATCCGGTCCCGACTTCGACGCCGGGCCAGCCCGAAGTGGTCGAGTTGTTTTCCTACACGTGCCCGCATTGCCGGAGCATGCAGCCGATGGTGCGGGAATGGTTGGCGCGCAAGCCGGAGGAGGTTGTGTTCGTGAAACTCGCGGTCGCTCTCGGGGCGAATTGGGAGCCCAGCGCCCGCGCCTATTACGCCGCCCAAGCTCTGGGCGTGTTGGAAACCACCCATCAGCCGCTGTTCGACGCCATCCATCGGGACCAGCGCTCGCTCAACAGCGAGGATGGACTGGCGCGGTTTTTCGCCGAGCACGACGTGGATCAGGAGGCGTTCCGCAAAGCCTACAACTCGTTTCAAACCGAGACGCAGCTGCGGCGCGCCAGACAATTGGCGCAGCGTTACGGCGTGCGCGGCGTGCCCACGGTGATCGTCAATGGCCGCTATCAAGTGCGCTCGCCCCGCGTCTTCGAGGTCGTGGATTTTCTGCTCGCCCGAGACGCCGAGCCGCAAAGCTGAGGACGAACGGACCCTTGCACATGGACCGCGACCCGCGTCGGTTACGGCTGCTCAGTTACAACATTCAGAGCGGGCTGACCACCCGCAAGTACTCCCAGTATTTCACCCGCAGTTGGAAGCATCTGGTGCCGGTGCCGTCGCGGATGAGCAATCTCGACGGCATCGCCCGGGTGTTGGCGGATTACGACCTCGTGGGCCTTCAGGAAGTGGACGCCGGCAGCCTGCGCAGCGGTTTCGTCAACCAGGTCCGCTACCTGGCCAATTACGCCGGGTTCGAGCATGTGTTCGATCAGTCCAACCGCAAGATCGGCATGATTTCGCAGCACGGCAATGCGGTGCTGAGCCGGCTCCGGCCGAGCGCCATCACCGAGCACAAATTGCCGGGGCTGATTCCGGGGCGGGGCGTGCTGGAGGTTCGCTTCGGGGACGGGCCGGACGCGCTGCATGTATTGATCGTCCACATGGCGCTGGGCCGACGGGGTCGGTTGCAGCAGATCGGCTTCCTGGCCGAACGAATGCGCGGTTACCGTCACATCATTCTGATGGGCGACTTCAACTGCGGCTCGGACAGTCCGGAATTGGCGGTATTGCTGGAGGTGGTGGGCCTGCGCGAACCCGCGTCGGGTCTGTATACCTTTCCCAGTTGGCGGCCGGACCGGCAACTCGACTATATTCTGGTGTCTCGATCCATCGAGGTCGAGCGGGTGAAAGTGCTAAGTTGTACGTTTTCCGATCACTTGCCGATCGTGATGCAGGTGCGGTTACCAGAAGCGGTGCCCTTGCCGTGGGAGACCTTGTGGTCGGCACCATCGCCGGCGCTGGATGTGATGGAGTTGCTGCCAGCCGATCCACCGCCGACGCTGTAGCGGCGCGCACCAAGCGCGGGATCGCGCCTGACGCCGCGAACGGTGGCCAGCGATGAGGTTTTTCTGGAGGGTGAGGACGGCATGACGGATCTTTGGAGCGCTTTGGAACGGCGGATCGGCGCGGTGACCGACCGACCGTTCGCCATCCGCCGGCGTCAGAGGCTCGGCGGTGGTTGTATCAATCAAGCCTGGCGCGTCGGTGGCGACGACCGAGAGTTTTTCGTCAAGACCCATGCCGCCGCCGGCTTGGCGATGTTTGAGGCGGAAGCGGCGGGATTGGCGGAACTGGCGGCGACCCGAACCGTACGGGTTCCCCGGCCGATCTGCCATGGCACCGCCGCCGGGCAGGCGTGGCTGGTGTTGGAATACCTGCCGCTGGGCGGGAGTGGGGCGCGGGCCATGGAGGCTCTGGGTCGCCAACTGGCGGCCTTGCACGCCCGGCCGCAACCGTATTTTGGCTGGCATCGGGACAATACGCTCGGTTCCACGCCTCAAGTCAATGACCGTTGCGACGACTGGATCGAATTCTGGGGCGAGCGGCGCTTGGGTTTTCAACTACAATTAGCGGCCCGCAACGGCTATACAGGTGCTTTGCAACGTCAGGGTGAAGCATTGCGTGCGAAGCTGGACGCGTTGTTCGCGACCCATCGGCCGACTCCGGCGCTGCTGCACGGCGATCTCTGGGGCGGCAACGCCAGCAGCACGGTGGACGGCGAGCCGGTGATCTTCGATCCCGCGGTTTACTACGGCGACCGTGAGGCGGACCTGGCGATGACCGAGCTGTTCGGTGGTTTTCCGGAGCACTTTTACGCCGCCTATCGCGAGGTTCTGCCGCTGGATGACGGCTATTCACAACGGCGAACGCTGTACAACCTGTATCAGGTGCTCAATCATCTTAATTTATTCGGCGGTGGTTATCGCGCTCAAGCCGAGCGGATGATCGCCCAGTTGTTGGCGGAATTGAAAGGCTAAGACGAATGACGGTTGGGACAACTTCAAAGAATACTGACGCTCATGGATCCTCATAAACCCACACACCTGAAGCAACTGGAAGCCGAAAGCATCCATATCATCCGCGAGGTTGCGGCCGAGTTCGAAAAACCGGTCATGCTGTACTCGATCGGCAAGGATTCCGCAGTGATGCTGCAGCTGGCGCTCAAGGCTTTCTATCCCGGCAAGCCGCCGTTTCCGCTACTACACGTCGATACGACCTGGAAGTTTCGGGAGATGATCCGGTTTCGCGATCAGCAGGCGCGACATCTGGGGTTGGAATTGCTGGTCCACACCAACGAGGAGGGCCGGGCGCAGGGCATCAATCCGTTTACCCACGGTTCGCGGGTCCACACCGACGTGATGAAGACCCAGGCCCTAAAACAGGCGCTGGAACTGCACGGCTTCGATGCGGCTTTCGGTGGCGCTCGCCGCGATGAGGAACGCTCCCGGGCCAAGGAGCGGATTTATTCATTCCGTGATCGCCATCACCGCTGGGACCCCAAGAACCAGCGCCCCGAACTGTGGAATCTGTATAACGGTCGGGTTCATAAAGGCGAGAGCATCCGGGTATTTCCACTGTCCAACTGGACCGAACTGGATATCTGGCAGTACATCCATCTGGAAAGCATTCCCATCGTGCCGTTATACCTGGCCGCCGAGCGGCCGGTCGTCGAGCGCGACGGCACCCTGATCATGGTCGACGACGAACGGATGCCGCTGGCGCCGGGCGAAACGCCGCGCATGGAATGGGTCCGGTTCCGCACCCTGGGCTGTTACCCGCTGACCGGCGCGATTCGCTCCCATGCCACGACCCTTCCCGAAATCATTCAGGAAATGTTGTTGGCCCGCCACTCGGAACGCCAGGGCCGGTTGATCGACCACGACGCCGCCGGTTCCATGGAAGAAAAGAAACGCCAAGGGTATTTTTAAATCATGTCCCACGCCTCCCCACTGATCGAATCCGACATCCGGGCTTACCTGGAAATCCACGAACGCAAGGACCTGTTGCGCTTCATCACCTGCGGCAGCGTCGATGACGGCAAGAGCACGCTGATCGGACGGTTGCTGTACGACACTCAGTTAATTTTTGAGGACCATCTGGCCGCCGTGCGCCGCGACACCACCAAGTACGGCACCACCGGCGAGGAACTGGATCTGGCGCTGCTGGTGGACGGCTTGCAGGCCGAGCGCGAGCAGGGCATCACCATCGATGTCGCCTACCGGTACTTCTCGACCGAGAAGCGCAAGTTCATCATCGCCGACACCCCTGGCCACGAACAGTACACCCGTAACATGGCCACCGGTGCCTCGAACGCCCAACTGGCCATCCTGCTGGTGGACGCCCGCAAGGGCATACAGGTCCAAACCCGTCGCCACAGCTTCATCGTGTCGCTGCTGGGCATCCAGCACTTGGTCCTGGCGATCAACAAGATGGATCTGGTCGAGTTCGATGTGGCGGTGTTCGAACGGATCCGCGAGGAGTATCTGGAGTTCGTGGCCCAGTTGGGGGTGCGGGACGTGCGCTGTATCCCGGTGTCGGCGCTGCGCGGCGATAATGTCGCGCAACCATCCACCGCTATGCCCTGGTATGACGGACCGACGCTGCTCCAGTTGTTGGAGGAGATCGAGGTCGCGGCCAACCGCAACCTACGTGATTTCCGCTTCCCGGTGCAATACGTCAACCGCCCCAGCCCGGATTTTCGCGGCTTTTGCGGCACCATCGCCGCCGGGGTCGTGCGGCCGGGCGACGCCGTGGTGGCGTTGCCTTCGGGGCGGCGCAGCCAGGTCGCGACCATCGTCACCGCCGACGGCAAGCCGGATGAAGCGTTCGCCGGGCAGGCGGTGACCTTGACCCTGCGCGACGAAATCGATGTCAGTCGCGGCGACTTGCTGGTCCATCCAGACCAGTTGCCGGCGGTGGCGGATACCTTCGACGCCAAGGTGGTGTGGATGGCCGACACGCCGCTGTTGCCGGGTCGCCAATATGACCTGAAGCTGGGGACGCGCCTGCTGCCGGCGACCCCGACCGTGCTGCATCACCGTATCGACGTGAATACCCTGGAACACCAGCGCGCCGAGGAACTGGGGTTGAACGAGATCGGCTATTGCCGGGTCGCCCTGAACCAGCCGATGCCGTTCGATCCCTACGAGGAATGTCCGGGAACCGGGGCTTTCATCTTCATCGACCGGCTGAGCAATATCACGGTCGGCGCCGGCCTGATCGTGCGGCCGGTGACCCAGCCGCTGATCGATAAGTCGCGGAACGTGGTCTGGCACGAGCACAAGGTCACCCGGGCGCAACGGGCCAACCAGAAAGCGCAGCGGCCGTGCGTGATCTGGCTGACCGGACTGTCCGGCTCGGGGAAATCCACCCTGGCTAATGCGCTCGAGCAGCGGCTGATCCAGCGCGGCTATCACAGCTATCTCCTGGACGGCGACAACGTCCGCCACGGTTTGAATCAGGATCTGGGTTTTTCCAAGGAGGAACGGGTCGAGAACATCCGCCGGATCGGCGAGGTGGCGGCGCTGTTCGCCGATGCCGGTCTGATCGTCATCACCGCGTTTATTTCGCCGTTCCGCGCCGACCGGGCGCTGGTCCGGGCGCTGGTCCCGGAAGGCGAGTTTTTCGAGATCTATGTCCAGGCGTCGCTGGAGACGTGCGAGCGCCGCGACCCCAAGGGTCTGTACGCCAAGGCGCGCGCCGGGGTGATTCAGGATTTCACCGGCATCGACTCGCCCTACGAGTCGCCGGAGCGGCCGGAACTGGTGCTCGATTCCGAGCGGGATTCGGTCGAGGTCAATGTGGAGCGCTTGCTGAATCACTTGGCCGAGCGACGGGTGTTGCGTGGGTCTTAAGTAGCGGGGCGGGCGCGCATGGGATGGGAAGCCTGGTTTACCGCCGGTCTGATTCTGAGCCTGTTGGGCGTGTTGAGCGCGACCCGCGCCGCGCCGGACCTGGTCTTTTTGGGCGGGTTGATCCTGCTGGTGCTGGTGGGAATCGTCCCGGCGGGTCAAGCCTTCACGGGGCTGACCAATCAAGGGGTGATCACGGTCGGAGCCCTGTACGTGGTGGTGGCCGGCATGCGGGAGACCGGCGGCGTGCAGTGGCTGGTGCAGCGAGTGCTGGGGCGACCGCGGTCGCTGGTCCGGGCTCAGGCGCGGTTGATGCTGCCGGTGATGGGGCTGAGCGCCTTTCTCAATAATACCCCGGTGGTGGGGATGTTGATTCCGGCGGTGAGCGAGTGGGCGCGCAAGTACCAGTTGCCAGTGTCCAAGTTGATGATGCCGTTGAGCTATGCGGCGATTCTCGGCGGCACCTGCACGCTGATCGGCACCAGCACCAATCTGGTCGTGAACGGCCTGCTGATCGACCGCGCCGGCATTTCCCTGGGGATGTTCGCGATCACGCCGATCGGGCTGCCGGTCGCGGTGGCCGGACTGGTTTTCCTGTTGCTGACCGGTCGCTGGCTGCTGCCGGATCGGCGGCCGGCGGTGTCGCCGAGCGACGATCCGCGCCGTTACACCCTGGAAATGCTGGTCGATCCAACCGGACCGCTGGTGGGGCAGACGATTGAAGCGGCCGGGCTGCGCCATCTGCCGGGCTGCTATCTGATGGAAGTGGATCGCGACGGGGTCATTCTGCCGGCGGTTTCCCCCCGGGAGCCGTTGTGCGCCGGAGATCGGTTGATCTTCGTCGGGGTGGTGGAGTCGGTGGTGGATTTGCAACGCATCCGCGGGTTGACGCCGGCCCCGAATCAGGTGTTCAAGCTGGCCGAGCGGCGCAGCGAGCGGATGTTGGTCGAGGCGGTGGTGTCGAATACCTGTCCCTTGGTGGGGCAAACCATCCGCGATGGCCGGTTCCGCAACCGGTACAAGGCCGTGGTGATCGCGGTGGCGCGCAACGGCGAGCGGTTGCGGGGCAAAATTGGCGATATCACGCTGCGTCCGGGCGATATCCTGTTGGTCGAGGCGGGAATCGGTTTTCTGGAGGCCCATCGCGGCAACCGGGACTTTTTTCTGGTCAGCCCGGTGCCCGATTCGCGGCCGCCCCGCCACGAGCGCGGGGCTCTGGCGCTGGGGATTTTGTTGGCGATGGTGCTGGCGGCCGGCGTCGGTTGGCTCGGGATGTTCGAGGCGGCGCTGGCGGCGGCCGGATTGATGGTCCTGACCCGCTGCGTGAGCGTCGAAGGTGCCCGGAACAGCATCGACTGGTCGGTGTTGCTGTTGATCGCGGCGGCGTTCGGGATCGGCGCGGCGCTGGATAGCACCGGGCTGGCCCGCGCGGTGGCGCTGGGCCTGGTGGGGCTGGCGGGCGATTCGCCGGCGCTGAACCTGGCCATGATCTATCTCGCGACGGCGCTGTTTACGGCGGTGATCAACAATAACGCGTCGGCGCTGCTGATGTTTCCGATCGCCCAAGCGGTCACCGACAGCTTGCAGGTCGGGTTGTTGCCGTTCGCCCTGGCGGTGATGATGGCGGCTTCGGCGGAGTTCTCGACGCCCATCGGTTATCAGACGAATCTGATGGTGTACGGCCCCGGCGGTTATCGCTTTTCCGATTATCTGCGGGTGGGCTTGCCGCTGAATGCGGTCGTGGGTTGCGTGTCGCTGGGCATGATTCTGTGGCTCTATTTCTGAGCGAGGGTTGCTCCCGGTCGCCAAGGCTTCGGCAGGAAAGCCCGCGGGACGCGCATTTCTTCAAACCTGCGTAAGCGACGATCCGAAAGACCATGGCCAAATTCTGGGATAAAATCAAAGCCGGCGCTCCGACGGAACCTGTGGAGTCCACTCCCGACCTTGTTGAATCGAACTCGTCGGTGCTGGAGCAGACGGCGCTCGACCAACTGGCGGCGATCCTGCGCCTGTGGGGCCGGTACGCCTTCGATCTGGACGATCTCAACGCCCCGACCATCCGCCAGCAATGCGAGCTTTGGGCGCGGCACCTGCTGGTGATGACCGCCGCGCCGGCCAGCGGTTCTGAAGCCTCCGAAGAAGCCACGGTCGCGCCGCCGTACCGCGACTGGCCGGGGTTGCGGGAGTTTCTCACCCGCCTGCGCCGCCGGGAGCAGGTCTACGTCGTCCGCCAGATTCGGGATACCCGCCAGGTCATCGGTGACTTCATGCAAACCCTGGTGGGGATTCTCGCCGAGGACCAAGAGGAACAGACGCGGGTGACGGCCGTAGTCAGCAACCTGCGATACGCGATCGACAGCAACGCGCCGCTGGAAATTCTGAGCCAGGAAACCACGCGCGCGATCGATCTGATCAGCCGGATCGCCGAGGAACGCAACCAGCGCCACCAGAATTTGTTCCAGGAGCTGACCGGCAAGCTCCAGACCCTGCGCGGCGAGTTGGACGAAGCGCGGCGCGAGATGGAATTGGATCCGCTGACCCGGCTCTACAATCGCAAGGCGTTCGACGCTCATTTGGAGGGAGTTTTCGAACTGAGCCTGCTATCCGGCCAACCGGCCTGTTTGCTCATGCTGGATATCGATCATTTCAAGGACGTCAACGACCGCTTCGGCCACCCGGTGGGCGATCTCGCGCTAAAACAGTTGGCGGACTGTTGCCTGCACGCGTTTCCCCGCAAAGCCGATTTTGTCGCCCGTTACGGCGGCGAGGAATTCATCATCCTGCTACAGGAAACGCCGCTGCGCACCGCCATCACGCTCGGCGAACGACTGTTGCGGGCGATCCGGGAACTGCGCGTCGCGCACGACCGGGGAGACCTGAGTCTCACGGCCTCGATTGGGTTGGCCGAACTCGATCCGCGCACCAGTCCCGGCCAGTGGCTGCGCGAAGCCGATAGCGCGCTGTATCAGGCCAAACGGGCCGGCCGCGACCGGATCGAGTGTTGGACGGCGGAGAGTTGAACGGCCGCCGCCTCAGGAATCCTTATCCTTATCTTTATCCTTTCCCAACAACGTCTCTTTCCCCAGCAACGCCACCACGCTGCTCTGCCAGGAAGATTGAGCGGGCGGTGCCGGCGTGGCTTCCTTGAAAACCCCATGGGCCATCAACCGTCGGTAGCGCTGCTCCAACAGATCTTCCGTGCCCAAATTGTCCAGTTGCCGCAACTGTTCCAGCAACAGGGCGCGCAGGGTGTCCGCCATCTGGTCCCGGTCGCGGTGCGCGCCGCCGGGCGGTTCGGGAACGACGCCGTCGATCAGATGCAGTTTCAGCAACCGGTCCGCGGTCAATCCCATGGCCTCGGCGGCCGCGGGCGCTTGGTCGGCGTTCTTCCACAGGATCGCCGCGCAGCCTTCCGGCGAGATCACCGAATAGGTGCTGTACTGCAACATCAGCACCCGGTCGCCCACGCCGATGGCCAGCGCCCCGCCGGATCCGCCCTCGCCGATCACCGTGCAAATCACCGGCGTCCGCAATCGGCTCATCTCGAACAGATTACGGGCGATGGCCTCGCTCTGGCCGCGTTCCTCGGCGCCGATGCCCGGATAGGCGCCGGGCGTATCGATAAAGGTGAACACCGGCAACCGGAACCGCTCGGCCAGCTTCATGAGCCGCAGCGCCTTGCGATAGCCTTCCGGGCGGGGCATGCCGAAATTGCGGTAAATCTTCTCCTTGGTGTCGCGACCCTTTTGGTGGCCGATCACCATCACCGGCCGTCCGTCCAGCCGCGCCGGACCGCCGATAATGGCGCGGTCGTCGGCGAAGGCCCGGTCGCCGTGCAGTTCCTGAAAGTCCGCGAACAGGCGTTCGATGTAATCCAGCGCATACGGGCGCAGCGGATGGCGGGCGATCTGGGAAATCTGCCACGGAGTCAGGCTGGCGAAGATTGCATCGGTCAACGCCTTGCTTTTGGCTTCCAGTCGGACGATCTCGTCGCCGATATTCAGTGCCTGATCGTCGCGGAGATGACGCAATTCCTCGAGCATCGCCTCCAGTTCGGCGATGGGCTTTTCAAAGTCCAGACAGTTGCTTGGATTCATGGTTGCGGTTTTCGGAGGAGGCTCTATTCGGTGGGCAGGCGCACCGCCAGATACAGCGATTCATATTCCCGGCGCACCAGCAAGGGCACCGCCTTGGCCTTGGGCATTTCCCGGACCATTTCGACGAACTGGCTGGCATTTCTGACCGGGATATGATTGATCTGCAAAATGATATCTTCCGGATACAAACCGGCGTTGGCGGCGGGTCCCAGATCCAGACCGGTCACCAGCACACCTTGTTCTTCCGGACCCAGGGCGCGGCGCTGTTCGTTGCTGAGGTCGGCGACGGAGATCGCCAGCAGGGGTTCGCTGTGCTCGTCCATGGTGGTGAGCGACTCCTCGGCGATTTCCAGACGGGCGATCGTGGCCTTGATCTCCAGGGGTTCGCCGTTGCGCAACACCGACATCGCCACGGTTCGGCCCAACGGGGTCACGCCGATCATCCGCGGCAACTGCGAGGAATCTTCCACCGGTTCGCCACCGTAACGCAGGATGATGTCGCCCTGCCGAAAGCCGGCGCTGGCCGCCGGGCTGTCGGGCAGGATCTGGGCCACCAGCGCCCCGCGCGGCCGGTCGAGATTGAACGCTTCGGCCAGGTCGTTGTTGACCGGTTGCAGCAACACCCCCAGCCAGCCGCGGGTCACTTCGCCGGTTGCTTTCAACTGGTCGGCGATCTGCATCGCCAATTTGATGGGGATGGCGAACGACAGCCCCATGTAACCGCCGGTGCTGCTGTAAATTTGCGAGTTGATGCCGACCACTTCGCCGCGCAGATTGAACAGCGGGCCACCGGAACTGCCGGGGTTGACCGCGACATCGCTCTGGATGAACGGCACGTAGGTGCCGCTGGGCAGGTTGCGGCCCAACGCGCTGACGATCCCCTGAGTCGCGGTTTGTTCCAGCCCGAACGGCGAACCGATGGCCAGCACCCATTCGCCGACTTCCAGGGCGTCGGAATCGCCGATCTGGACCGCTTGCAGGTTCTCGCCCTCGATCTTAAGCAGGGCCACATCGGTCAGTTCGTCCACACCGATCACCCGGGCCGGTCGTTCCCGCTGATCGCTGAGCCGGACGATGATCTTGTCGGCATCCTGAGCGACGTGGGCGTTGGTCATAATATAACCATCCGGCGAGATGATGAAGCCCGATCCCAAGGAGTTGGACTGGCGATCGCCGGGCAATTCCGGGCGTTCCTGAAAGAAGCGCTTGAAAAATTCCAGGTAGGGATTCTCGGCCCCCGGCAATTCCGGAAAGCCGGGTATGCGGGCCGCGCCGCGCCGGCTGGGCGTCTGCGTGGAACTGATATTGACGACGGTGGGTTCGTTTTGTTTGACTAGCCGGCGAAAGTCCGGAAGGGGTTGGGGTTCGGGTTCGAGGGGGCTTGCTGGGGCGGCGACCACCCAGCACAGCAGGGCTAGCCATAGCGTCAGTGGTGGAAAAGGGCGGCGAAAACGATTCATGACCATGAAAATCTCCTGACGGGAAATGCATTTGTGCGAAACTGGGGACGAGACGTCGAGAGGCGCGACATTGGGAACCGACAGAAAGCGAAAGTCCTGATGAAAATTCTAATGTCGATGCGGATTGAAACGGGTGATCGTTTTGCCGAT
>REEE01000264.1 GCA_007695245.1 Candidatus Competibacteraceae bacterium
GATCGGGGGTTTCGGAAAACCAAAACTTTATATCTATACGGATATAATAGTGGGCCTATGAAATGACTTCGATTCCTTGGCGATTCGCTCAAATGCGTGCGGGAGTTTCCCGAGGATGCCCGGCACGATGCCGGCTACCCGCTAGAGAAGTTGCAACGCGGCGAGCAGCCGGACGACTTCAAGCCGATGCCGAGTATCGGCAAGGGCGTGGAGGAACTCCGAGTAGGGGACGACTCGGGCACGTACCGCGTGATTTATACCGCACGGCTGGCCGATGCCGTCTACGTGCTTCATGCTTTTCAAAAGAAGACGCAGGCCACGGCCAAGCGCGACGTGGAGCTAGCCCGGAAGCGATACACCGACCTGATGAGAGACGCCGAATGAGCGATGTCGAGACTTTCAGCAGCGTGTGGGACGCGGTTGCCGATACGCCCGAGCAAGCCGCCAACCTGCGAGCGCGGGCCGAATTGATGCGGCAGATCGCCGCGATCATCAAGACGGCCGACTGGACGCAGGCCGAGGCGGCCGAGCACTGCGGCGTGACCCAGCCACGCATCAATGATCTGCTGCGCGGGCGGGTTTCGCGTTTCTCGCTCGATGCCTTGGTGAACATCGCCACGGCCCTCGGCCGGCGCGTGCGCTTGGAGATTGAGGCGGCCTAACGGGGCAAGTCCGGGACCATCGCCCAGTAGCCGGGCAAGGGCGGACATGGCCCACCAGAACCGGTTCCAGGCCGCCGATCAGGGATTTAGCGGATGCCATCGAGGATTGGAATCACGCCGCGATGATTGATCGACAACGGGTCGGGCAAACGATCATCCGCTCGCATCAAGGCAGGGTATACCACGTTCCCTTGCCCCTGCCGCGCCGGACCAGATGACCCTGCTCCAGCAACCGTCGGAAATGTTCCTTGAGCGTGTTCCGGCTCGCGCCGGTGACGCGGATCATCTCGCCGATGGTCACGCGGCCGTGCTGTCTCGCCTGGTCGAGAATCTGGACGGCCAACTCGGGCAGGGCGGCCACGAGCCATTGTTCCCGTTCCACCTTGGCCGCGAGGCGGCGCTTCCGCCAGAACGCCCAGCGCCCGCCACGCGCCCTTGAACTCGTCGATCTCGGCGATCAACGCCAGCAATTCGGGCGTGATCTGGAGGGTGTCGGTGTCGAGCATGGGAACCTCAAAGCCCTATTTACACCCACGCTCGCCCACCCGTCCAGCCAAAAACCCACCCATATTTACCCATAAATTCGGATTGGGGCGGTTTTTTATGGTGGGCGCGGTTGCGGGTATACTCGGAGCATTGATTGGAGAGGGAACGATCGTGCCCACCATCGGCTTTACGGCGCGGTGGCCTGGCTCACCGCCGATGCCGGGGCCGCGCGATGAACGAGCCAAGGTGTGGCGGGCATCGCCTACCCTTTCGGGCATCCCATGGAATCGACCGGAACAGAACGTTCATAAAGGGTTTCCGGGGCAATGTCGATATGGCCGGGCCACACCACCGTACCGTAAGCGATGTGGGCGCCGTTAAAGGCCGTCCCATCCTTCCCCGATGATTCAGCGCCAGATCGGGCCAAGGTTAACCGGCCAGATCCATGCCGGTTTCGGTCTGACGGCTACTTTGACCCCATTCGCCATAACCGGAGAGCATGATGGAGTTTCTGAATGAGTACGGGCTATTTCTGGCCAAGATCGCGACGCTGGTCGTGGCCGCGCTGGCGTTGCTGGGCGGCATCGTGGCGCTGACGCGGCACGGCGAACGGCCGGAGAGTCGGGGGCGGCTGGACGTCCGCCATCTGAACCACGACTACGAAAACATGGCCCTGACGCTCAAGGCCGCGACCTTGCCGAAGAAGGCTTTCAAGCAGGCCCGCAAGGAACAAAAGGCCAAGGACAAGCAGCACGACAAGGCCCCGCATCGCCGGGTGTTCGTGCTGAATTTCCACGGTGACCTCCGCGCCTCGGCGGTGGCCGCGCTGCGCGAGGAGGTGACGGCGGTGCTGATCGTCGCGCAACCGGAGGACGAAGTGGTGGTGCGGCTGGAAAGCGCCGGCGGGCTGGTTCACGCTTACGGGCTGGCGGCGGCGCAACTGCTGCGGATTCGCGACCGGCGGGTGAAACTGACGGTGGCGGTGGACAAGGTGGCGGCCAGCGGCGGCTATCTGATGGCTTGCGTCGCCGACCGGATCATCGCCGCGCCGTTCGCCATTCTCGGCTCGATCGGAGTCATCGCCCAGTTGCCGAATTTCAACCGGTTGCTCAAAAAGCATGACGTCGATTACGAGCAGTTCATGGCCGGCGAGCACAAGCGCACGGTGACGGTGTTCGGCGAGAACACCGACAAGGGTCGTCAGAAGTTTCAGGCGGAAATCGAGGAGGCGCACACGCTGTTCAAGGATTTCGTCAAGACCCATCGCGCGCAGGTGGATTTGCCCACGGTGGCGACCGGCGAATACTGGTATGGAACCCGGGCGCTGGACTGTCGGCTGGCCGACGAATTGCGCACCAGCGACGATTACCTGCTGGCAATGAGCGCCGGCGCCGACCTGTATGAAGTGACCTTCACCGGCAAGAAACCCTGGCTGGCGCGGATGCTGGCGCACGCCAGCGCGGTGTTGGGGCGGGGGTGAGGAAGTTTGAGAGGGGTTTTTGTACAGGGCGTTGAGAGAAGCAAAAGCTGAAATAGCCGCTCGCGCGCCTCATTCCACCATGGCTTTCAGGAGGGCGTCCCGGGCGTCGGAATAGAATTGAATGTCGATCCGGGTCGCCATATCGTCCGACAGATCAAAAAGTTGTCGACGGCAGGCGACTGGTGCCAGCAGCGCGGTGGCCCCTTGTTCAACCGCGATCTCCGCAAGGGTGACGGGGTTGTGAATCGGTTCGATGGAGCCGCCCAGGTTAATTTCCCCGACGATGATGAGGCCGCCTCTCACGCTCTTCTTCAACAGAGCGGTGCATAGCGCAATCAGGGCCGCCACGCCGAGCTTCATGCCCGACTTCGCAGCGTCGAAGGCGCGGAGCTGGGCTGTAAACTCATGGTGGCGAGGGTCTTTGTCGCCAACCAGTTGCATGGATCGAGCGTAGAGGTTCTGCTCGGCGTATCCCATGCTCTCCTTGAAGGCTGGCGGCGCTGGCTGATTGAGGATCTTGACGCCCGAGCCGGGGCCTTCGTTGACTTCAATCCGATAGAGTCCGGGATGTTCCTCTCCACCACCCGGTGAGAGGGTCCATACCTGACCGGGCTCAAGGGGATCGCCACCAATGTGGTTTTCGCTGTGCAGTTCTGGTGTCGAAACGAACCTCTCGACGCCGTCCGCGCCCATCACGTAGCTGAAGTGGATGTTGCGAAACTCAGCCGCGCCGATGCGTTTCTGCTGTTCCTTGACGCGACGCCTCGCTTCCATGGCCATGCGGACCGCCCATTCGAGGTCTTCATCGGCCACGTCACCCTCGCCGGGATAGAGGAGCTTGAGCAAGCCGCTCACGGTCTTGTTAACCGCATGGGTATCGCGTCCGGACAGAGCGCCGCCAAAAAACACCCGGTTTTGCAGCAAGCTGACCCGGCTTTGGTTGCGGAGCTGGCTCCAGCACTCGGACAGGAAATCGCTGACCAGGCCAAAGTGATCGGTCAACAGCTCCCTGCTGATCTTGGGTACATCCCAGCCGGGCAAAAACGCATGGATGCGATCCATGAACGCGGTGTCGTCTCTCATCTCCGGCGGCATGGGGCCGAACAGATGGCCGATCCGCTGTTGATGCTCGACATCCACCTCGAAATTGCCGATCAGAACGAGGCTGCCGTCGGCACGAATACTTTCCTTGCCGCGGCTGAATTCGCCGGACTCCATGTAGCCCTTCATGATATTCACGCCATCCTTCTGGTCGAAGGAGACGCCCGATATCTCGTCAAAGCAAACGACATCGTACTGGCAGACCAATCCGCGCTGACCGGTTGCGTTGTTGACAAACATCCGGGCAACCGTCGCCTTACCGCCGGAGATCAGGTGGGCGTAAGGAGAAATCTGCTGGAACAGGTGGCTTTTTCCGGTTCCCCTGGGGCCGAGTTCCACGAGGTTGTAATTGCGTTCCACAAAAGGAACCATGCGCAGCATCAAGGCGGCGCGCTGTCGCTCGGACAAGCCGCGGGGTTCCAGGCCGATGGAGCGAAGCAGGAATTCCCGCCACTCGTCGGTGGTGAAGGCTTTGCGGGCCTCCGCTAACAGGTCCAGAACGTCTCGTTTGGAGAGTTGAATCTCCCGGAGCGACTCAATCCCGAAGGGCCTTCCCTTGCGCTCTTGGGCGATGGCCGCATCGTAGTTCAGGCTGATTTCGGCATAAAAGCCGCCGGTCAGCATCCGTTCGTGCTCGTTGACCAGGGAAGGCGCGATGCGGACATCGGTCAGCCGCAGGCTCGGCAGTGTTGCGATGTAGGAGTCGGTCTTCGCATCCAGGCGAGCGGTGATGAGATCGATAATTTTGACCTCGCCGTTTTCCCTGGCCCGGGCTTTAAAGAGCTCTTCTTCCCCAGCCTTGACCGTTCGCGATTTGAGTTGCCGTTGGACGATCTCGAGACCCTCGTCAATCTCCTCTTGATCGGTGCTGGCGCAGTACCGACCGAGCAAAAACTCGACAACATAAGTGGGCACCGGAAACAGACGACTAAATGTCCGGATCAGATCCTTCCGGACCAGGTACCCCTCCAGCGAGGAGGCCGCCTTTTGGTCGATCGAGTCCATGGCCATCATGGTTGACCTCCACCGATGACCGTGGCGAGTTGCGCGACCAGCGATCCACTGGCATCGATCAGGACCACGGTGGCTTCTCGCCCCTCCATATCCTCATCTTCGACGACCACCGAGGCGGTTCCGTGGTCTCTGAACGGCTTGACGCCGACGACCACACTGGACGAGGAATGGCCGGCTTGGCGGCGAATATCCAGTGATAAACCCGAGAAGCCGCCATCGACGGCAACCGTGCAGCGCAAGCCTTTCCACACCACGTCGGTCAGCTCGACGGGTGCCGCCTCCCGAACAGATGCGCCCCGCGTTACCGTCAACTGGAGGGTCAGGCACTCTTGCAGGCTGAGTCCGCCATGGGCGTACTCTTCGCCTTGCTTGAAGCAACTCACCCCAGCGGCGAGCGCGAAGTGCTGGTGCGGGTTCCAGTACCAGGGGTAAAGCCGCTCCTCGGTGGAGGCCCCCGGCTTCAAAGAGGCGCAGCGCCCCCATTTGTTGTCCGCCAGGGCGCTGGGAAGATCGATTTTCGGCAAGCCGCCGGGCAGCAGCAGCCAGCCATGGTCCGTGACCACCCGAACACGCTGCCATCCCGCCGCCAGGAGTTCGGTAATGCGTTCCCTGATCTCCAGAATGAGCGTGTCGATGTGCTTGGCGAGTTTCCAGCCACGGTCGTGACCTTCATGATCGATGTCGCCAAACTCGATCCAGGATTTTTGCATCACACACGAACTCGAATCCACGCGAGTCGTTTTATCAAGGAGTTGATAGCCGTTTTCCTCTATCGCTTTGCGGAGCTGATACAAAGACATCAGTTCAAAGTTGAACCCTGGCGGATCCTCGGCAACCCGATCGGACCGTGGATTGAAAGGGGCGACCGCTGGTTTGCCGGTGCCAGTCACGGAAGGTAACGCCGCCCACCGGGCCGTTTCCTCGACCTCGAACCCCTTTTTTTCCAGCATGTCCATCAGTCGTTTCGTACCATCAAATCTCAATCCATCCACAAAGAAAATGCATTCATTGTCTTCGCATTCATTATTCGGATGGGTTCGTGTCCAATCGTGGTTTCCCTGCCATATTTTCTGGAGATACCAGGCTGATTCTTCCAGCCACGGCAGGTAGACGGAACGGATGGCCGTTGCGATCGCCGCGAAGTCGGCGGAACTCTCGACGTGAGCCAAAGCCCGGATTACTCCGTCATCGGCCCGCCATCCGTGACTGCGATACCCCGCTGCCAGGTCGTCCACCGAACCGGCCGCCAGGCCGCTTTTGGTGATCTCGGCAATGGTCGCCAGATGCTCCAACGCCCAGGCCAGGGGAGCCTCGCCCAGTTCGGCCCATACCAGAGAGCGTCTGCGGCCGTGCTGTTTGGCAAGCGCCTCAATTCTGACTCTGGCCTCATGAGCGGGTGCCGTGGCGAGAGCCATCAGCTCCCGATGGAGGTTTTTTTCCTGGTCGTCATTCCATTGCGGCCAGCCGTCGAATGACCCATCACCCATGCGCCAGAACAGGGTGTCGCTCGGCGGTCGACACTTTCTGATTTGCGCTGGGATGTTGGGATAGCGCTTAGGGGCCTCGCGGTAACGCTCCCAAACGGCATGCCAGGGACCTTCGTGGTGTGCGAGTTTGGTGCTTCCCGCTAGGACGCCTTCGTTCTGGGGGTTGAAGGCCAGTTGGGATTTGCAAACCCCGACAAAGGCTTGCCATTCGTTTTCGCCCCGACTCGCCTGGAATGCATCCCCCTGATCGAGCCATTGCAGCAGGTCTCGAATCGGGTCGCCACCCGTCAACAGGGTGTTGAAGTAGTCCTTATCCAGACGCTTGTCTTTCAGTAAGGAAACATCCTCGTCGAGGAGCCGATACAACGCGAGCTGCATGGCGTTCTTCGCATCGTTGTCTTGGGCGACATCCAGCCCAAGCCCACCCTGATCGGATTTCACATAGGCCAGGATCGTCCAGTCTTTCGCATTGATTTGTGACCAGATCACGCCCCGGTATTGCAGTTCGGCAAGCGGCTTCAGATGATCCGGGCAACTTTCGATAGCCCGCAGGTCCTGGCGGCTGACGCCCGGCAGATAAAAAATCGGCGTCCGATCCTTGGGCAGCGAAACATCTTCGGCACGACCGGCAATCACGCAACGCAACCAGATGGCAGGCCCATTACGCTTTTCGGGCGCATAGTCACCCAGGATCATGAGTTCAGGCAGTTCGGCCTGAAGAATGGGTATGACGGCCTCCCACTGGCGGTCGCGATCCGGCCACAGGATGCAGGCGGGGGCTACCTGGACCTCGGGATTGAAGACAGCGGCATCCCGAACGGCTTTCAGGAGATGATCAAGCACTCTCATGCATCACCTCCCGCATTCAGCCCCTCAAGCCGTTTAACCCAGGCATCAAATAGCGGGCACTCCCGGCGAATGATATCCAAACCAATATCCAGGGCGGCTAATAATGGGTGTTCCGGTTTGTCGTAGGCTGGAAACAGCTTTGAGATTCGCTTGCTGGGTGCAGTGTGTGGGCTATCATTAATCCATTCAGGTGTCGAAAAATCAGCGCGAATTTGTTCGAAATCCTTTACGACATGCGTACAGTTGATTGCAGAGGCCAATGTTGAAGGATCACTGAAAAGCAAGCCTTCGAATTCGTACATCTGGACATAGGGAATAAATCGGGTGGCAGGGTGATTACCCAAGTTATCCAGTGCCCACTGCGATAATGCCTGAACTACTTGATGCTGTTTATCCGCAATGTCATACAGCGTTGCGCCCTCGAATTTGCCGGGAAACTCCGCAGGCAACCCGTAATAGTCGAGGAGCGTGGTGCAAAAGCATTGCTGATCACGAAGCAATCGTTCTCTCACATCCATCGACAGCCGGTTCAAATTGACATTGCCACCTTTGTGGCCCACTCTGCCAATTTGGGATGGAGCCAGTATGATCTTGCGTTCGAGTAATGATTGGGACAGCACATGCCGCACGAACTCTTCCTCGGTTTGACCTTCGCAGATCACATGCACCCGGATCATCCCCGACCTCCGAGTATGTTTTTCTCCCACAGATCACCCAGGGTGTATTCCCGCAGCCAATCCTGAAATGCCTGTTGGTGGTGACGTTGAAAAACAGTTACTCTCTCTTGCCGATCCACCACGATCAGGTCGTTGATGGAGAATTCATTCACCAAGGTGACCGACTGTGTGGACACGATAACTTGCCGTTTTTTGGAAGTAGAGCGCAGCATGGAAGCCAGAAAACCAATCGCTCGCGGATGGAGTCCAAGCTCTGGTTCGTCAATCAGAATTGTTTCTGGTTGAAATGCTTCCGGCTGATTCAAGACGGTGGCTAGACAGATAAAACGAAGGGTGCCGTCGGAGAGTAGATGCGCTTTGAATGGCACATCTTCGCCCTTTTCTGTCCATTCCAGTTCAATCTGGTCTTTACTGTCCGGCTGGGGACGAAGCTGGAAGTCTCCAAAGAAGGGTGCAACCAATCGGACCGTTTTAACGATCCGCTGGTAATGTGACGGATGCTGATCTTTAAGCAGATAGAGGAATGCCGCCAGGTTACGGGCATCCGGGCGAAGGTAGAGGTTGTCGTTTATTCCGTGCCGCTGTTTCACTAGGGCGCTATCGCTGGTGTCGTGGAAATGGTAGAGACGCCAGCTTTTCATAGGAGGAACCGTGTAATCGTAGATCCGTGTGCTGCGTTTTTGCGATTCCACTTTGGTTTCGAAGTGGCCGGAACTGATCGACCAATCGCCCTTTATGTTCCACCAGAAGCTCTCTTCGGCGAACATCATGCGGTTATCTTGGGTTGGCTCCAGGGTGAATTTGTAGCCGTTATTGCCAAAATAGAGTTCCGCGCTCAGCTTTTCGGTCTTTTTCCGGCCAAAATGCAGCAGCGCATCCGGGCCACCGTGCTTGCTGACGTATGGCTGAAGCTTGCCTTCCAGCATTTGCTGGATCAGCCGGAAGAAGCCGATGAAGTTTGATTTGCCCGCGCCGTTGGGGCCGATCAACACATTTAATGCGTTCAGTTCCAGATCGCACTCGCGAATCGATTTGAATCCGCGTAACACAATGCGAGACAGTGTATTCGGATTCATGTTCGAGCCTCCTTGTCCCGTGCGGTGCGTTTCTCGGCTAGGGTCAGGTGGTGGTCGTTGATGCGGTCGCCGTTGAAGACGTGATACCAGGGGGCGGATTCCACGTCCTTGCCCCGGTCCTTGTTCCAGTTGATGTTGGGTTTGTCGCGCAGGATGCCCGCGTCTTTCTTGCCGACATCGGGCACGCTGAGGAAGGGGCGGATGTTGAGGCGAACGCCGTCGTTGAGATCCGGGTCCCAGCCGATGGGCTGCTGTTCCAGGGGCTTCCAGCGCACGAAGATGTCGTAGGGTGCTTCGCCTTCGAGGATCAGTTCCAACTTTTTCTTGAGGGCCTCGGCGGCGGCCAGGCGTTCCTGGGCTCCGTCCACGCCGCTGGCGATGTCCTGCTTCTGGCGCGAAATCCAGTCGCCCAGGTAGGTGTAGATCAGGGTTTCCAGCAGTTTGGCGTCGAGCTTATGGTAGTTGACCAGGGCAGCGAAGCCGTCGCGCAGGCCGTCCCAGATGTGCCAGATGAAGGGGCGGTGCTGAAACAGCTTGCAGTGTTGGGTGAAGAACTTCTCTCGCAGCCAGGTCTCCAGGGTCTTGCCCGCGTGATCGGCGCTGTTGAGCAGCGCGGCCAGAACCTCACCCCCCCAACCCCCCTCTCCATGAATGGAGAGGGGGGAGGCTGTATTGTAGGCGGCGGCCAGCAGGTTCAGTAGACGGTCGGATGCGGAAGCCTCGCCCCGCACCGGTGGGATGCAGACGATGCCGTCATCATCGGCGTAGCTCGCCAGGGCTTCGCAGCGATTGACCCATTCGCGCTGCTCGTCGGCTAACCTCATCCCCCCGTCCCCCTTCTCCATGAATGGAGAAGGGGGGGAAGAGGAGATATTCTCATTTCTTAAAGTCCCCTCTCCATTTATGGAGAGGGGATTTAGGGGTGAGGTTTCAGCAGGCCAGCGGTAGCCGATGAGGCGGGCAACGGCGACTTGCAGCACGGTCTCGTCGGTGCGCAGCGGGCCGTGAACCGTCCACTTTTTCTCCTCATCCCAAACCACTGATCCGCAGGGGTGGCCATGGAAAATCCATTGCGTGGGATCGTCGGTATAGGGTTTGGGCAGGCCGTTGGGGTATTTTTCTTCGGCGACGCGAGTCCAATAATCGAGGTCGAAAGGGACTTTGACCAGCGTGGCGTTGGTGACTTTCAGACTTTGGTCAATCTGTCGCACTGCTTCGTTGTATTCGGGCGAGGAGCAGAAGCACCAGATGGCGGGGAGGTGGGCGGGGTTGTGGGGGATTACTGTTGCTGCATTTTTCCCAAACACCTCACCTGTATATATGGTTGTGGGTAAATGGCGCATTTGTGTAACTCGAAGACCAGAACACCCCCAAGCGTTTTTCCCTTTGATGAAAGATCCAGGAAAATCGGCAACCACTTCTCCGTTTGTTCCCCAATGAATTATGTCTGTTCGTCCGTGATAATGAATGCAGTCTGTTGTGTTTTGAATGTAATTTACCCAGTCTCCAGAATGTTGGATTTCCCAGAATTTTCTTACGAACCTGTCTATATCACCCGTAGTCAGTCCTTCGTGACTGTAAGCTAAGACCTCGAGAAACTCCCCACCTGTATCTTCTTCTAGCGCCACCCGTGCATCCGGATTCTCCAACTGCTTCGCCTGCTCAACACTCTTGATTTCCACCGTCAGCAACTGCGTCGCTTTTTCGGAGGCGGTGCGGGGTTCGGAGACATCCACGCCCAGAATCAGGTTGCCGTCACTGACATCGCCAAACAGCCCGCCCGATTCTTTTATTGGGTTGCCACGGCTAAGGCTAAGCAAGATGGCCTTCACCACTTCGCCACTGATGGTTTCAAAGGCTCCTGGACCCAAGCGAGCAATGAGATGCCAAGTCTCGTCCCTCAGCAATCTCTCACGGAACCTCTTATAGCTGGTCAGGAAGAGCCAGTTCTGCGGCAGCACCACCGACACCGTTCCACCAAGTTCCCCCTCTCCATTCATGGAGAGGGGGTTAGGGGGTGAGGTGAGTTCCAAACAGCGATCAAGAAAAACCGTAGCCAGGTCGTTCTTCGCGGCTGGATAGTACCTTTCACAAAAATCGCGCAGCCGCTCATCCTGCTTGCCCCGCGCCAGATACGGCACATTAGTGATGACCCACTGATACCGCCCGGCAAGCAATGTTGCGGCCTTGGCCAGCCCTTGGGCCACAACAGCGACCTCCTGCTGTTCCTCGCTTTGCTCCTGATTCAACGCCTGTTCCAGTGCGTTGGACAGTTCATCCCACTGCACCAGCTTTGCCGCATCGGTTTTGGCGGGATCGAGCAGGCTGCCCAGCACCGGCGCATCCTTGAACGTGTCGTGCATCCAGTCGAGGGCGATGGTGAGGTTCTTTTTCCCCAGGCTGAGCTGCTTCCATTCCTCTTTCGCCACGCTCACCGACAAACCTGAGCAGGCAACATTTAATTCCGGCAACACGCGGTAGCCGCCAGCGTTCGGGACTTTCCACGCGGTAAGGGCCAGTGCGAAGGCGGCCAGCGCCACGCAGCGCTTGTCCAGTTCCAGGCCATGGATGTTTTCCCGCAGCACCGCGTCCACGGCATCGGCGGCCGAGAGACCGTCGCGTTCCATGCGCATGGGCACCAGCATCAGGAAGGCGGCGACCAGGAAATGGCCCGAGCCGCAGCAGGGGTCGAGGGTCTTCAGTTCGGCGAGTTGCTCCGGCCAGCCGTCGAAGGTTCCGGCTGCTGGGGTCCAAACCTCACCCCCCGGCCCCCTCTCCATGAATGGAGAGGGGGAGCGGATGATTTGTTCAATTTGGGCTTGAAGATATGCGTGGGTGCAATGATCGTTTGAAATCCGGAGAGTGCGAATACCTTTTTGGGCGAAGATATTATCCCGGATTTGATCGTATTCTACTGATTGTTCAGAATCGTGAATCGCACCATCAAGTTCGAGAGCAAGATGATGCTCTGCGCAATAGAAATCGGCGATGAACCCCTCAATCACCTGTTGTCTGCGCCACTTCAGGTTCAGCATTCTCCGATTTCTAAGCCACTCCCAAACTTCAGATTCCTTGGAAGTTGGATCTTTTCTGAATTTCCGAGCCAACTCCAACTTTTCCGGAGTTACGAAGTTATGTGCCGTAACAGACGCATTCTTAAAATTCCCCCCTCCATTCATGGAGGGGGGATTTAGGGGGGAGGTTTTCACAAACCGCAGATAGTCCAGCGGCACACCGGGGATCGCTGCCTTCCGGCGCAGTTCCTCCTCGCTGCTGGCGTTTTGGAGGTCGGCATCGGTGAGCCGTCTTGCTGCCCACCAGGCTCCCAGGGAGTTGTCGAGCAGGAAGCTGACCATGTAGGGCTCGGTGAAGAGCTGGGTGACGGCAGGCAGCTCCCGTGCGCCGATCTTGACCTCGGAGGCGTTGACTTCGTCCTTCTTCTTGGCCTGCCAAAATTGATAGACCCAGCCAAGGCTGTCGGAGGCGGTGAAAACCTCCAGCGGTAGATCGGCCACCAGGCGCTCCAGTTTTTGCTGATGCTCCGGCGGCAAGCCCAGTTGAAAAACCGGCGAATCGAGCCGGAAGATCTGCGGCAGCATGCGGGCGGCAAACCGGGCGGCCAGCTCCCAACCGTTAGCCGCGCCTTCATCGGCGGCGAGGTCTTCACACTCTTCGAGGGTGACCGCCACCGGATCGTCCGGGTCGGGATACATCAGCAGATTGTTCTCGGCCAGGAAGCGGGCAAACAGCATGCGGTGCCAGTGCTCGTAGGCGACCTCTTCGATCAGGCGGTCCAACACTTGAAAGCGGCCCTCACCCCCAGCCCCTCTCCCAGAGGGAGAGGGGAGAAAGGTGTCGCCCAGTTGCCGGCCGTGAACCCGAAGTCTGCGACGTAGATCGCGGTCCTGTTCGCTCAGGTGCGCAAAGGGCGCGGCTTCACCCACACCAAGCTGTTCCAGCGCGGCACGGGCGGCGTCCTCGGCAAGTTCACGCGCATCCTTGATGGTGCGTTCGAGTCGGTTTCTTATGGTTTTGTCCAGTGGCTGCATCGTTCCTCACTCCCCATCATCGCGTCCGATAATGCGCAAGCGCAATCCATGTTGCAATTATTCTCTTAATTGCTCACAAAATTGCGCACATTTCAATTGCGCGCCCATTTACTTCTCTTGCCACTGGTACATGGCGCCCGCACCATGGCCAGAGGTCTGGACAGAGAGATGGGCCTGACGCAAATCGCGCATCAGACGAGTGACCTGTCTGCGATCATAGCGGGTCACCTAGCGAATCTCCTTGTTGCTGAGCCCCGGTTCGCCACGCTTGGCGCGCTCCATCAGAATGCTGAGCACACGGGTCTTCGTCGCTTCCCAGTCGATACGACGATTTGGCCGCCGGGTTGTAAATGACCGTGAAACGGGAGCACACGGGTCTTCGTCGCTTCCCAGTCGATACGACGGCGTTTTTTAGCCCGTCCATCGTCGGCCATCCGGGTGTAGAGGGCCGGGTTGATGCACCAGTAGGCGTCCCGCTTGGTTCCACCGCGCTCGATGTAGCCCAAACCCTCCATCGCCGTCAGCCGCTCCCTAATCTCCGCTTCGCTGCGCTGGCACAAGGCGGCGGCCATGGCTGTGTCCACTTCCGGATGCTGGAGGAGGTGTTGCAGCCTCGATGATGTCCTTGGCTGTTCGCATGGCTTTGCTTCCCTACCGCACAACGACAGGCCCTTGCGTGAGGGCGGCCTTGAGTTGTTGTTTCACGTCATCGACCCAGATATCGATCTCCTCGTCGGTTTTCAGCGTGCGGCGCGGCACCTGAATGAATTGAGCCTGGGGTTCGCACAGTTCGGCGGCGGCGCTGGCGACGTTGTCGAAGCGGGCGGGCATGGCCGCCACCCGGTCGGCAAACATCGACAGGGCGCAGTGGTCCAGAGTGGTCAGCACATCGCGGGTCGACTGCACCTCCACTTTAGGCCGGGCAGATTCGTGCAGGAACTGGGCGGACATGAGCGGGTAGCGCTGTTCCGGTTCCAATTGCCGCCAGTGACTGTCATCCGCCAGGCGTTTGAGGCCTTCCGCATGACGGGAGGCATATTCGCCATCGAGCTTGTTGAGCTCATCGCGCAGCAGTTGGGTCAGGTTG
>REEE01000071.1 GCA_007695245.1 Candidatus Competibacteraceae bacterium
CCGCCGAGGAACGCGCCTATCTGGCCTCGCCCGAGGCGTTTCACGGCTGAGGCGGGAATTCCCTCACGGTTCCTGGCGGGCCAGCGCCGGTGGATTCGCTACCGGGACGACGCCCACTGCGGATTTTACGCCGCCGCCGGGCGCCCGCAGGGGATGACGGCGTGGCGCGCGCTCGAATTAGCGGGGGTCACCCGGCCTTTCCCCCGGCGGTTGGCGATCCAGGAACACCAGGGCCATGCGGGGCGGCGGCAAGGATCGCGCAGCGTGTCGGTCGAACACCCGTTCCGCCCGCAACCAGTCTTCGAAGGCGCAACCCCCTTGAAATCCCCGGCGTTCGGCGAGGTAGTACGCCGCTTGGGCAATCCAGGCCTGTCGCTGGGTCTCGGGGTTCTCGGCGGCGGCGTGTTGAAGGGTGGACATGAGACGGGTCTCCAGAGTGCATGAAGGAAGCGGCGCTCATGCTACCCAAGGTGAGGAACGGTCGGCTACCCCTGGCTTGATGCGCCGTGGCCGCCGGGCGCGGCGCGGTATCACACGTCCTGGCGCTGACCCGCGCCAGCGACGCCGACCGCAAGCCCCCTGGCTTTCATCGGCCACGCCGGCTGGATCTGCATCTCGGCGGACCTCTTGCGAGGGAAGCGGGCCACCCGCACGGTTGGGATCGAGGACTGCACGAGCAACGCGGGCGCGCTCTGGACGGACGAGGCCCTGGTGGTGGACGGCCATCGGATCCGCTCGCGTGCCCCCAGGCTTTGCCGGTGTTCGCCAAGGCCTTGGTCGGGCGGCCGCACGGCGGCTGACCGCCGCGCTCAGACGGTGCCCGGGCGGCCGCCGAGGCCCAGCCGCCGCAGGGCGGCCGGCACTTGTTCCTTGAACGGAAAAAAGCCCCGGGTGGCCAAGGGCCACAGGGCGTCGTCCCACGCCCGGCGCGGGACGGTCAGGGTGATGCCGGCGCGGGCGAGCGGGGCGCGCAGGCCCGCGAGCCATTCGGCGGTCGGGCCGACCGGCGCGTAAGCCGTCGCGATCCGCGCGACCCCGGCCGCGCGCGCCCAGTCGATCACCGTCGCCGCGCCGACCCCGGCCGGCCAATGCACGGTCGGACACCCCAGCGCGGCGCCCAGCCGCGCGAGCGCGTCATCGACCGCGCCTCGGGCGAACGCGGCCGGCAGCGGTCCCGCCGGCAGGGGCGAGCGCGCGGACACGGCCGTCACCCCGGCGACGGCCCGAATGGCGTCGGCGGGCAGGTCGAGGCTGAGCGGGTCGCAGTCTTCTTCGGTGATCAACCAACCCAACGGCGCGCCGCGCTCGAGCGTCTCGGCGGCCGGTATCGGCCGCGGCGGATCGAGGGGCGCCTCCCGCAAGGGCTGGGCCGCGGTCGCGAGCCCGGTCGCGGCCGGAAAGCGCCCGGCGGTGAACCGGGCGATGTTGTCGGCGCGCGCCAGGTAGATTTTGCCGGGCGTCTGGAGCCCGCCGACCCAGCGCCAGGACAGGGTGTTGGACGCGGGATCGCCGTCCAGCAGGTGGCGCAGGAAAAAGTCCGCGCCCAAGGCCCACGGCAGTTCCAGCGTGAAGATCCAGAGGCTGGCGAACCACAGGCGCGCGTGGTTGTGCAAATAGCCGACGTCGAGGAGCTCGCGCGCCCAGGCATCGAAGCACGCCAGGCCGGTGCGCCCGGCGGTGGCCTGTTCCCAGCGGGCGCGCAAGTCCGGCTCCCGCTCCAGCGCGTCGAGCCCGGCGGCGACGGCCGCGCGGTAGCGGGTCCAGACGGCCGGACGCTGCTCCAGCCACCCCTTCCAATAGGTGCGCCAAACCACCTCCTGGATGAATTTTTCTGCCGCGAGATCACCGTGGCGCGCCAGAGCCGCCGCGACCACCTCGTCCTCGCGCACCAGCCGATGCCGGATCCAGGGCGAGAGCGCCGAAACGTTCGCGCGGTGGCCCGGCCCCTCGTCGAAGTTGCGCCGCTCGGCGTAGCGGCGGCCGGCCTCGGGCAAAAAGGCCGCCCACCGCGCCAGACCGGCGGCGCGGCCCGGGGTGAAGGTCAAGGGGTCGAGCGGGATCATGCGGGTGAGTCGTCCGGCCGGCCGGGCGCGGGGCGGGCCGCCCGCTTCATGCGCGCGAACGTTCGCGCTCGTCCCGCGCCACGGCTTCCCGCCGGCGCCGGAAGGCCTCCTCGCAGGCTTCGAGAACCCGGATTTTCAGGGGCGCGGGCAAGCGCTCGAAGGACGGGGCCGAGGCGAACGGGTCGCCCGGCCGGTCGGGCTCCACATAGGCCGCGACGGCCTGCGTGCCGAGAATCGCGCTCACCCGGAACGTCGCGATCTGCTCGTGGCTGGGGAGTGGTGATGGATCGGTGATCATGGTGGCCTCCGCGGGCGTCATGCACTCCATTTGGAGCGCTCTGACTAGGACCGCGCCGTCCGTGTTTTGATCGCGCCGCCGAAGACCGCGGCGTGGCCCGCGGGCGCGGCTTCCACGGGACTCCCTCCGCGCCCCGGTCCCCGGCGGGGTAACCGACGCCCGCGCCCCAGACCGCCCGACGCCGCACGGTCGGTCGGGGCGAATCCAAAACCGGGAACGGGCGAGAAGCGGTCCCGTTCCAGCCGTCCCG
>REEE01000257.1 GCA_007695245.1 Candidatus Competibacteraceae bacterium
ATCGCGCCAAAAAGATCGGGGGCGACGCCGATGATCGACGCCGCCCCCGTTGCGGTGAAAGGGTCGGAAAATCCGTTATTCCGCTGCTTCAGCCGCCTGCTCCAAAATCTCGGCCGGGCCGCCGCGCATCATGCCCCGCCGGGGCCGGTCGGTGAAAAACCGATCCATCACCGGCTGCTGTTCGGCATCGAGCGCGGCGTACAGTTCGGCGGCGGCCTGCGCCGTGGTTTTCATGCTGGCCAGCCGCTGTTCCATGTGTTGCACCCGTTGCTCGAAATGGGCTGGCGCGGTGGTTGCCCGGTCCCGCATGGCCCGGCGGCCCTGCCACATCGTTTCATGATGGGTGGTTTGCGCGGCGACGAAAGCTTGCCAGGCCGCTTGCTGCTCGGGTTGCAGCTTGAGCCGCGCCTCCAGCAGTTCCATTCGCTCGGCCTGGCGCTCCTGCATCCTCGCCGCCCGCTGTTCCGGACCGCCGCCCCACTGGTGGCCCCCGCGCATCATCGGGCAGTCTTCGGGGCCGTAGCCCATCATCCGACCGTGGCCGCCTCCGGGGCTAGCCACCGCGGCGGCGGTCACTCCCAAACCGGCGATCATGGCGATGGCTAATAAAGTTTTGCGTGGCGTTTTCATCAGTCGAACTCCTCAGTGGGGTTGGGTTGCTTCGACGCCCATTCAACACCGAGCGTGTAACCGGCGTTTTGCGGGACCGGGCCGTTTGTAACAATTTGTATCGCGAGCCCCCGCCGTCCGCGCCAACCGGGGGTCACAACCAGAGTGACAATCGGAAAACGCTGCATTATTCTACGACCGTTCCATGGCTGGATTTACGCGAATGCCCCGATTCACCCGATTTATAGGCCCGAGGGGCACGGTGCGATCATGACCCAAGCGTCATTTCCAGTTCGCTGAGGTTCCCGGCGCTGGTGTGGTGGAATGGTATACACACAGGACTTAAAATCCTGCGGCCTTGACGGGCCTTGTGGGTTCGAGTCCCACCACCAGCACCATTTCTCTTGCGGCCGGCGTGACGCCGCCCGTCCTGCGTTCCATCAAACATCCAGATTCAACACATCCAGCGCGTTCTGCTCGATGAATTCCCGGCGTGGCTCGACCTGATCGCCCATCAGCGTGGTGAACACCTCATCGGCGGCGATGACGTCCTCGATGCGGACCTGGAGCAAACGGCGGGTCTCGGGATTCATGGTCGTGTCCCAAAGCTGCTCCGGGTTCATCTCGCCCAAGCCCTTGTAGCGCTGGATGTGCTGGCCGCGCTTGGCTTCCTCCATCAACCAATCCATGACCTCGCGAAAATTGCGCGCGTTCTGGGATCGCTCGCCGCGCCGTACCTCCGCGCCGCGCTCGAACCACCCCGCCAAGCGGGCGCCGAAACGGGTCAGGCTGAGGTACTCGTGCGAGGCGAAGAACTCGGCCGTCAACCGGATCTGGCGGGCCAGGCTGTGCGTGTGGCGGGTCACCATCACCTGGTAACCCTCGCCATCCGCACGGGCTTCGACAGCCGCTTCGTAGAGATGGCGCTGGCCGTTCATGGCCTTCAGCCGCCCGGTCAGCTTCTCGGTCCACTCTCGCAAACCTGCCTCATCGCGCAATCGGGCGTCGTCCAGCGGCGGCAAATCGATCAACTGCTCCAGCAGCGTGCTGTCGTAACGGCGGGACAGACGGTGGATGATCGCCGTAATCGCCATGTAGCCGCGAGCCAGTTCCTCCAACGCCGTCCCCGTCAGGGGCGGGTTCTCCTCGTTGACCAGCGAAGCGCCATCGAGGGCCGTCTGCAGCAGGTTCGCGGACAGTTCGGCATCATCCTTGACGTACTGCTCCTGCTTGCCCTTCTTGACCTTGTACAGCGGCGGTTGCGCGATGTAGATGTGCCCGCGCTCGATCAGCTCCGGCATCTGCCGGTAGAAAAACGTCAGTAACAAGGTACGGATATGCGAGCCATCGACGTCCGCATCCGTCATGACGATGACCCGATAGTAACGCAGTTTATCCGGATTGAACTCTTCCCGACCGATGCCGCAGCCCAGAGCGGTGATCAGAGTGCCGACCTCAGCCGACTGCAACATCTTGTCGAAGCGGGCTTTTTCCACGTTCAGGATCTTGCCCTTCAGCGGTAGAATCGCCTGGAAGCGCCGGTCGCGGCCCTGTTTGGCCGAGCCGCCGGCGGAATCGCCCTCGACCAGGAACAACTCCGACAGCGCCGGGTCCTTCTCCTGGCAATCGGCCAGCTTGCCCGGCAGACCGGCGATGTCCAACGCTCCCTTGCGGCGGGTCATCTCGCGGGCGCGGCGGGCGGCCTCGCGGGCGCGGGCGGCATCCACGATCTTGCCGGTGATCGCCTTGGCCTCGGCCGGATTCTCCAGCAGAAACTCCTGCAACTTCTCCACCACCACCGACTCGACCACCGGCCGGACATCGGACGACACCAGCTTGTCCTTGGTCTGCGACGAAAACTTTGGGTCGTGCAGCTTCACCGACAGCACCGCGGTCAGCCCCTCGCGGGCGTCGTCGCCGCTGGTTTCGACCTTGGCCTTCTTCAGAATCCCTTCCGCTTCCATGTACTGGTTCAGGGTCCGGGTCAGCGCGCCGCGCAGACCCGCCAGGTGAGCGCCGCCGTCGCGCTGCGGGATGTTGTTGGTGAAACAGAACACGTTTTCCTGATAGGAATCGTTCCACTGCAGGGCCAGTTCCACCTGAACGTCGTCGCGATTGGTGTTTAGATAGAACACGTTCTCGTGCAGCGGCGTCTTGTTGCGGTTCAGGTGCTCGACGAAGGCCCGGATGCCGCCTTGATACTCGAAAATATCCTGCTTGCTGGTGCGTTCGTCGTTCAGACGGATGCGCACCCCGGAGTTGAGAAACGACAGTTCGCGCAACCGCTTGGCCAGCACGTCGTAATGAAAATCGATATTGGTGAAGATGGTGGCGCTGGGCTTGAAGTGGATTTCGGTGCCGGTCTGGTCGGAGTCGCCGATGGCCCGCAGCGGTGCCTGAGGATGGCCGAGCCGGTAGTCCTGCTGGTGGATCCGGCCATCGCGGCGAACGATCAGGCGCAAGGTCTCGGACAGCGCGTTCACCACTGACACGCCCACCCCGTGCAAGCCGCCGGAAACCTTGTAGGACCGGTCGTCGAACTTGCCGCCGGCGTGCAGCACGGTCATGATCACCTCGGCGGCGGAACGACCCTGGGAGTGTTCGTCCACCGGAACGCCGCGACCGTTGTCCACCACGGTCACCGACTCGTCGGCGTGAATGGTGACGCTGATTTCGGTGCAGTACCCGGCCAACGCCTCGTCGATCGAGTTGTCCACCACCTCGAACACCAGGTGGTGCAGGCCGGTGCCATCATCGGTATCGCCAATGTACATGCCGGGCCGCTTGCGGACCGCATCCAGCCCTTCCAGAACCGTGATGCTCGAAGACGTATACGCCGTGTTGCTCATAACTCCCATTTCCCGGATCCGTGACAGACGGGCGATTATACCACTTCGCTAAATCCTCCGCGCCGATAGGGATAAAAGACCCGGCGCGGGATAAGGCATCAGGGGACGACGGAGATCGCGCCCCGCGCGAGTTGGAAAATCCGCGTCTCACGCCAGGGTCCGGCGTCCAACAACCCCGGCTCGATGGCGGTCGCGAACAACTGGGCATCCAGTTCGGCCAGCGCCTGGGTCACCCGCGCCCGGTTCGCCGAGTCCAGTTCCGCCGGCAGATCGTCGATCAGCAGGATGCAGGCATCGCCGACCCGCCGGCGGTACAGTTCCGCCTGCGCCAGCACCAGGGCGATGACCAGCAGCTTCTGCTGGCCGCGGGACAGGGCCTCGGCGGACGGGCGATCGGCGACGCGCACGGTGAAATCCGCCCGGTGCGGCCCCAGCCGGGTATGGCCCTGCTGGCGGTCCCGATCGCGCCCGCCGCGCAACCACGATGCGAAATCACGCTCAGGCGGCTCCAGAGGCCAGCCACGGCGATAATCGACCTGAACCGCCTCCGTGCCCAGGGTCGAACCGGAAAGCGGCCGTAAAACGGCTCCCAGGGCCTCACAGAAGGTTTCGCGGAGTCGATCGAGGCGCTCCGCCGCCGCCGACAGCTCGCCATCCCAGGCATCCACCACCCGATGGGCGGCCTGCGTTCGCAACGCTGCGTTGCGGTGGCGCAGCGCGGCGCCGTAGCGGCGCCAGGCGTCGAGGAAGCCCGGCTCGGCGTGGAACAGCCCCCAGTCCATGAAGCGTCGCCGCTGCTTCGGCCCGTCCTCCAGCAGGCGATGGCTGTCGGGATTGAGCAACAGCACGGGCGTCTGTCGGGCCAGTTCCGCCAGCGAGCGAGTCGGCGCGCCGCCGATCCGCACGGTCGACTCGCGGGCGTCGCGTTCGACGCCGACCGGGACGCGCCGACCCCGACCGTCGACGAGCGCCGCCGTGACCCGGAACGCCGCCGCGCCGGTTTGGATCAACTCCCGGGGCTGGCGGGTGCGAAACGATCGACCGCGGCCCAGAAAGTACACCGCTTCCAGCAGGCTGGTCTTGCCGGACGCGTTGGGACCGATCAGCAGGTTCAAGCCGGCCGCGCAATCCAAATCGACCCGTTCCAGATTGCGAAATCCCGTGATGGCGAGGCTAGCGATCCGCATGTCCGCTCCGCGCCGCTGGCCCGACTCGCGCTCCCGCTCCGCGCCACCGCGTGCGCTCCGCGACCACCTCACCTGCTCGCCGGCCGCCTCACAGCCGCATCGGCATGATCACATGCTTGCCGCCGGCGCCTTCGCTCTCCTCGATCAGGCAACTGTTGCCGGCGTCGGAGAAGGACAATTTGGCCAGCTCGCCGCCCAGCGCGCCCAAGGCATCGAGCAGGTAGCCGCCGTTGAAACCGATCTCCAGCGGACCGCCGCTGTAGTTGATTTCGAGTTCTTCCTCGGCCTCTTCGTGTTCGGGATTCTGGGCCTGGGTCCGCAGCATCCAGTCCTCCAGTTGCAGGCGGATTCCCTGGTTCTTGTCGCTGAGCACGATGCCGGTGCGCGCCAGGGCATTCCGCAAGGCCACCCGATCGGCGATCACCACCCGACTGCTCTCGCGGGGAATCACCCGCTGGTAGTCGGGGAACTTGCCGTCGATCAGTTTCGAGGTCAGGCGGATCTCGCCCATCGTCACCCGGATATGGTTGGTTCCGATCTGAAGCACGGCCTCGGCGTCGTTGTCGGCCAGCAGCCGCAACAGCTCCATCACCCCCTTGCGCGGGATGATGACCTGGCGCGTTTCGGCGACCTCGGCCTCGATCGGCAACTCCTGGAACGCCAGCCGGTGGCCGTCGGTGGCGACCAGCCGCAACAGGCCGGGATCGACTTCGAGCAGCAGCCCGTTCAGGTAGTAGCGCACGTCCTGCTGGGCCATGGCGAAATGAGTGCGGTCGATCAGGTGCCGCAGAGCGCCCTGCGGCAGGCGCAGATCGCCTGAAAACGGCAGATCCTCCAAGGTGGGAAAATCGTCGGCCGGCAGCGTGACCAGCGTGAAGCGACTGCGGCCGCAGCGGACCGTCGCCTTCTCCCCCTCGACGGTCAGCGTCACGGTTCCTTCCTCCGGCAGCGCGCGCAGGATGTCGTGCAGCTTGCGGGCCGGCAGCGTGACGCGGCCGGGCGTCTCCGCCGGCAGGGCGGCCTGAACCGACAGCTCCACCTCCAGATCGGTCGCGGTCAGATTCAGCTCCTTGTCCCGCGCCGTCACCAGCACGTTGCTCAGAATCGGCAGGGTCTGACGGCGTTCGACGGCGCCGATGACGTGCTGGAGGGGTTTCAGCAATTGCTCGCGCGTGGCTTCCAGTTTCATGAGGTCAAATTCTCCGAAGCGTTCGTGGGTTCCTCGCCGGGTTGGGAAAACCCTGAAAGAAATGAAGGTTATAAAAATTTCATTGCCCGAACCGCGCGATTTTCACGGTCTTCAATAAATTCTTTTATATATAAAAGATTATTATTATAGGGAAGGGCATTTTTTGTGGATAACTTTTTTTTATTTGATTTTATTCAATCAGTTAAATTTGTCACCTGCGACTAAGTATGTGGATAAGTCGGGGTTTTTTGTGGATAAGTCGGCAAAAGCTGTGGATAACTTTATCCACAGCCAAAAAGTTATCCACAGGAAAACCCGACTTATCCACAGAAATGGCCGACTTATCCACAAAGTTATCCACAGGTTTTTTTGGCATTTTTTGGTATTTTTTATAAAAATTGGAAAAAATCGCGATTTTTACTAAGAATAACTCAATAACTGTTTGATCTATAGATTTTTTAATCTGAAAATAATACAGAATAAATCATCGATCCCTGGCTTTTTAAAGTTATTCCACTTATCCACAGAAGTTATCCACAGGGTATTTTCTAGTTAGTCAGCGTATTGAGCAAATTATTATAATCATCACGAATCTGAGGGTCGCGGTGCTGGAGTTCCCGGACCTTCCGGCAGGCATGCAGCACGGTGGTATGATCGCGTCCGCCGAAGGTTTCGCCGATGTCCAGCAGACTGAGATCGGTCAATTCCTTGGCCAACGCCATCGCGATTTGCCGGGGGCGGGACAGGACGCGCAGGCGACTGTTGGACAGCAAGTCGCGAACCGGGATCTTGTAGTAATCCGCCACGGTCGCCTGAATGTTTTCGATCGTGACCAGCTTGTCCTGCAAGGTCAGAAGATCGCTCAGGGCTTCCTTGACGAACCCGATGGTGATGGGTTTGCCGGTGAACTGGGCGTTGGCGTACACCCGGCGCAGGGCGCCCTCCAGCTCGCGGACGTTGGAACGAATGCGCTGGGCGATGAAGAACGCGACCTCGTCGGGCAAGTCGATCGGCATCTGTTCGGCCTTGCTCTTGAGGATCGCCACTCGGGTTTCCAGTTCCGGCGGCTCGATGGCGACGGTGAGCCCGGAGCCGAAACGGGATTTCAGACGGTCTTCCAGCCCGGCGACCTCCTTGGGATAGCGGTCGCAGGTCAAGATCACCTGTTGGTGTCTTTCCAACAGGCTGTTGAAGGTATAAAAAAATTCCTCCTGCGAGCGTTCCTTGCCCGCCAGAAACTGCACGTCGTCGATCAACAGGGCGTCCAGCGCCCGATAGCGGCGCTTGAATTCGTTAATGGCGTTGTGCTGCAGGGCGCGCACCATATCGGCCACGAACTGTTCGGAATGCTGGTAGACTACCCGCGCCTCGACATCGCGCCGGCTCAGGATGTTGCCGACCGCATGCATCAGATGGGTTTTGCCCAGTCCGGTGCCCCCGTAAATGAACAGGGGATTGTAGGCCGTACCAGGATTTTGGGTGACTTGCAGACAGGCGGCCCGGGCCAATTGATTAGAGTTGCCTTCGACGAAGGTGGAGAAGGTGAAATCCGGATTCAGCAGGGCGCTTTTCAGCAAGTCGCTGGCGTCGATCGTCGTTCCGATCATCGGTTCCGCCCTGGAGGCGGGGTCTCCCGCGACCGTTGGCCCGGGCTGGAGCGCACCGCTGCCGATCTCCAGCACGACTTGGGGCGGCTGCTCGGGTCGCAGGCGTTCCAACACGGCCTGGATCTGCGCGAGGTGATGTTTTTTAACCCAGTCGAGCACGAAGCGGTTGGGGGCGAGCAGATGCAGCGCGCCGGCTCCCTCGCGCGCGTGCAGGGGGCGGATCCAGGTGCTCAGCTGCGGTTCGGAGAGTTCGCGCTCCAGACACTCCAGGCAGGCTTTCCACAATGAGTGATCCATGAACGATCCTGACGCGTGGCGCTGTGACGGAGCCTGAAGTGTAATGGCTTGCCGACCGGTTAGCCACAGCCCCAGCGCGCATCCGCCCGCCGTGAAGCTTGACAACATTGTTCTCAGGTCAGTAGCTTCACCGGTTTAGGCAAAAAACCGCAAACCTGTTTTAACCTGTGCGCATTCGCACTCTAAAATTTCGCACTTTTGAGGAATCGTCATGAAGCGGACTTTCCAGCCCAGTAATATCCACCGCAAGCGCACGCATGGGTTTCGCGCCCGCATGGCCACTAAGGCTGGCCGCCGGGTGATCAACGCGCGGCGCGCCAAGGGCCGCGCCCGCCTGGCGCCCTGACCTCAGGCGCTGACGCCCGCCTGTGACCTCCGGTGGTGACGCCCGCCTGCCGCGCCGCGCCCGGCTGACCGGGGCGCGCGCTTACACGCGCGTTTTCGCCCATCCCAGCAAATCCAGCGACCGCTATTTCACCGTGCTTGCCCGTCCCAACGCTCTGGCGTATCCCCGGTTGGGTCTGGCCATCTCCCGCAAGGTGGCCCGGTCGGCCGTGGCGCGCAACCGGCTCAAGCGGCTCGTGCGCGAAAGCTTCCGCCATCATCAGGGGCGACTCGGCGGCCTGGATGTCGTGGTCATGGGGCGCGTGGGCCTGGTGGAACCGGACAACGCCGTTCTGGCCGCCGCGCTGGAACGACATTGGCGGAGGCTCGCGCGATCATGCGCGCTATCCTGATCGCGCTGATTCGCGGCTACCAGTGGTTCATTAGCCCGATGCTGGGCAATCACTGCCGGTTTTATCCCAGTTGCTCCCAGTATGCGCGCGAGGCCATCGAGATCCACGGCGCCTGGCGCGGCGGCTGGTTGGCGCTCCGACGCCTGGCGCGCTGTCACCCCTGGCATCCGGGCGGCGTTGACCCCGTTCCCGAACCCCCCCTGAAGGACCGTTGATGGAAAACCAACGCTTGTTGCTCGTCGCCGCCCTGGTCTTCGTTCTGTTTCTGCTCTGGATGAACTGGATGGAGTTTCAGGCCACGAAATACCCGCCCCCGGAACCGCTCGCGGCCACGGTGCCCGCCGATCCAGCCGCGGCCACCGTCCCAGCACCGCCGACGCCGGACGTGCCGACCGCCGCGCCCGCGCCCGGCGTGAGTCCGCTGTCGACGCCGGGCGTCGGCCAACGGGTGCGAGTGGTCACCGATGTGTTCGAGGCGGAAATCGACACCACCGGCGGTGACTTGCGGCGGGTTGGCCTGCTCACGTATCCGGAGTCGGTGCGGCAGCCGGACCGGCCGTTTCAGCTGCTCAAGGACGGGCCGGAAATTTTTATCGCCCAATCCGGACTGGTGGCGTTGCAAGACGGTCCCGCGCCCAATCATTACGCCCAGTTCACCGCCGAACAGAGCGAGTACCAACTGGCGGACGGTCAGGACGTTCTGGAGGTCCGACTGAACTGGGACGATCCCAGTGGGGTGCGGGTCGTCAAAACCTACACGTTTCGGCGGGGCAGTTTCCTGGTGGAGTTGAACCAGCGCGTGGAAAACCACAGCGACCGCGATTGGCAGGGGAGCCAATACCGGCAATTCCAGCGTTCGCCGCAGCTCGCGGGTGGCGGTTTCTTCGACGGTGCGATCACTTACACCGGCGCGGTGATTTCCACGCCCGAACAGCGTTACGAGAAGTTCTCCTTCAGCGACATCAACAAGCGGGAGTTGAACCAGTCGGTCCAAGGCGGTTGGGTCGCCATGATCCAGCACTACTTCCTCGGTGCCTGGGTGCCGGCTCAAGAGGAAATCAACCAATTTTACACGCGGGCGGTGGGCGGTAACCGCTACGTGGTGGGGATGACCAGCGCGTTGCAGACCGTGCCGGCCGGTGAGGCGGGGGAATTCCAAACCCTGTTGTACGTCGGTCCGAAGCTGGCGGACGTGTTGGGGGAGATCGCGCCCAACCTGCACCTGACCGTGGATTACGGCATGTTGACCATCATCGCCGAGCCGCTGTTCTGGATGCTGAAGACCATTCATGGCTTCGTCGGCAACTGGGGCTGGTCGATCATCATCCTGACCCTTATGATCAAGCTGGTGTTTTACAAGTTGTCGGAGACCAGTTACCGGTCCATGGCCAACATGCGCCGGCTGGCGCCGGAGTTGACCCGACTCAAGGACTTGTACGGTGACGACAAGCAGAAAATGAACCAGGCGATGATGGATCTGTACAAGAAGGAGAAGATCAACCCGCTGGGTGGATGCTTGCCGATTCTAGTGCAGATTCCGGTGTTCATCGCCTTGTACTGGGTGCTGGTGGAAAGCGTGCAGTTGCGTCAGGCCCCGTTCATTCTGTGGATCGAGGATCTGGCGATCCGGGACCCCTTCTTCGTGTTGCCGTTGATCATGGGCGCGACCATGTTCATCCAGCAGAAGCTGAGCCCGATGCCGCCGGACCCGATCCAGGCCAAGGTGATGATGGCGCTGCCGGTCGTGTTCACCTTCCTGTTCCTGTGGTTCCCGGCCGGTCTGGTGCTGTACTGGGTGGTGAACAATACCCTCTCCATCGCCCAGCAGTGGTTCATCACCAAGCGGGTGGAGGCGGCGGGTGGCGTAGCGACCAAGGAGAAGGACGAAGGCCCCAGCAAGGTTGGCGAGCAGGCTAAAAAGCTGCTGACGTTGGCCAAGCAGGCGCTGCCGAATGGGAAGAAGACGCCGCCGAGCCCGCCGAGCCCGTCGTCGGATGCGCCAAAGAGCCCGCCGTCGGATGCGCCAAAGAGTCCGCCGTCGCATGCGCCAAAGAGTCCGCCGAAAAATCCATCGCGGAATCCGCCCTCCGGCAGGCGCCGGAAATAGCTGGTTTTTTGTAAAAACTCTGGCGAGTTGACAGGTAAAAGAGTGGAACCCCCCATCCCTGTCCCCTCTCCCACCGGGGGGAGAGGGATTGGCCTTTAGCCTTTAGCCTTTAGCCTTTAGCCTTTCTCCTACCTTGTCCCCCGACTCAGACACCATCGCCGCCGTCGCCACCCCGCCCGGGCGTGGGGGCATCGGCGTGGTGCGGGTTTCCGGGCCGGCGGTCGCCGTCATCGCCGCTGCGTTGTTGGGCGGTTTACCGAAGCACCGCCAAGCGGTCTTCCGCCGGTTCCAGGCGAAGGATGGTTCGATACTCGATGAAGGCATCGCCCTCTTTTTCCCGGCCCCCCGCTCCTTCACCGGCGAGGATGTGCTGGAGCTGCAAGGTCACGGTGGACCCGCGGTCATGGATCTGCTGCTGTCGCGGGTCTTGGAACTCGGCGCTCGTCCGGCCAGACCTGGCGAATTCTCCGAACGCGCCTTTCTCAACGACAAGCTCGACTTGGCTCAGGCCGAGGCGATTGCCGACCTGATTGCCAGCGATACGGCAGTCGCGGCTCGTGCCGCGTTGCGCTCGCTGCAAGGGGAATTTTCCCGGCGAGTGCGGGATCTGGTCGAGGGTCTGATCGAGCTGCGGATCTATGTGGAGGCAGCCATCGATTTTCCCGAGGAGGAAATCGATTTTCTCGCCGATGGCGCGATCGCGGGCAGGTTGCAAGATCTGCGGGCGCGGTTGCACGGCTTGCAGGCGACCGCCGGGCAGGGGCGACTGCTGCGCGATGGCATGACTGTCGTGATCGCCGGTCGACCGAATGTTGGTAAATCCAGTCTGCTCAATCAGTTGGCTGGAAGGGAAGCCGCCATCGTCACCGCCGTGCCCGGCACGACCCGCGATGTGTTGCGCGAGCACATCAGCATCGACGGGATGCCGTTGCACGTCATCGATACCGCCGGCCTGCGCGCCAGCGACGATCTGGTGGAGCGGGAGGGCATTCGCCGGGCCTGGGCCGAAATTGAAGCCGCCGATCGGATTTTGCTGGTGGTGGATGATCGTTGGGGCCTGACCGCCGAGGAACGGGCCTTGCGGGAGCAGTTACCGGAGAATGCGCCGGTGACGGTGCTGTTCAACAAACTCGATCTGAGCGGGCGGCTACCGGTAATTCAGGAGGGCGAGTGGGGCACGGAAATCCGGTTGTCGGCTAAAACCGGGGCGGGATTGGATTTGCTGCGCGAGCATCTCAAGACCTGCATGGGCTATCACGGTGGCGAGGATGGAATCTTCATGGCCCGCCGCCGGCATCTGGAGGCTTTGGCGCGAGCGGCGACGGCGCTGGAACGCGCAACCTACCAATTGGACGTGATGCGCGCCGGCGAACTGGTCGCGGAGGAATTGCGCGAGGCGCAAAACGCTCTATCGGAAATTACCGGCGAATTCACGTCCGAAGATTTGCTGACGCGGATTTTTTCCAGCTTTTGTATTGGAAAATAAAGTCGTTGTTCCTGTAAATTTTCCAGTGATGCCTTCGTCCGGCAACCGCAACTTGTAGCGTTGACTCCATCTGAGCCTACTACAGGAAGCGACCACCCCAATTTATCACTGGAAAATTTACAGGAGGCAATTGCGGCTGGGCGAACAGGCTAATTTTCCAAAAAAATCTTAAAAATCGCTTATAAGTATTTTATATTTTACCTAAATTACGCTTATTGGCCGTTTTCCATGATTGCTTCCTCTGTCGAACTGCTGACTGTCCTTCGTCAATACAACCCGTGGTGGCGCGGCGCACCGATTGCCGATCTGCCTGGCTGGCGACGACGCGCGTTCCGCGATGTGCTGGCCTGGATGCAATCGCCCCCGGCTCCCCGCGCCCTGCTGCTGTCCGGCGCGCGCCAAATCGGTAAGACCACCCTGTTCTTGCAAGTCATTCAAGCCCTGATCGACAGCGGTACGCCACCCAACAAGGTTCTGTACGCCACGTTCGACCATCCGCTGTTAAAACTGCTGGGGCCAGAGGGTCTGATCAAGCTTTGGCGGGAATTCGAACCGGAAAGCGAAGGCATCGACTACCTTTTTCTGGACGAAATTCAGAGCGTCCGCGACTGGCAAACGTGGCTCAAGCTTCAGGTGGATTTTGAAAAACAGCGACGCATCGCCGTCACCGGCTCCGCCACCCCACTGATCGTGGAAGGGCAGGAATCCGGCGTAGGCCGCTGGCACACCCTGCGGTTGGCCACCCTGTCGTTTTTTGAATATCTGCAACTCAAGCAGATCAAAGTCCCCGATCTACCAGAAATTAATTCACTGGCGCGGCTGTTCGACTGGACTCCGGCCCAGTTTGCTTCCGTGGCCGCTGATGCCCAACCGCTCGTCGCGCATTTCCATGACTATCTACTCCGTGGCGGCTTTCCTCAATGCGCGCTGGTCGCCAGCCTTTCCGGCGCACAGAAACTGCTGCGCGAAGATATCGTGGACAAAGTGCTCAAGCGCGACATGACCGCCCTGTTCGGCGTGCGCCATGTGCTGGAACTGGAACAGGTTTTTGTTTATCTCTGCCTGCATGGCGGCGGATTGCTGGATTTACAGGCGCTGTGCGGCAACCTGGAGTTGAAAAAACCCACGGTCAACAATTTCATTCAGTTGCTGGAAGCAGCCCACCTGATCTACAAGCTGCCGCCCTTCGGTTACGGCAAGGAAGTTCTGCGCGCCCGCTACAAGATTTATCTGGCCGACGCCGCGATTGCGCCCTCGGTGTTGCTCAAGGGAACCTCCCTGCTGGAAGACTCCGCCGCATTGGGAATTGCGGTCGAAACGGCATTTTTCAAGCATGTATTCGCCCGGTATTACGCCCGCAGCGTCGGCTTTTCCTACTGGCGCGGCAAGCGCGGCGAGCGGGAAGTGGATATCGTGGCCGCCGTGGAAGGGCGATTGGTGCCGTTCGAGGTGAAATACCGGTCACAGAATACCGGCGCGGGCGACGTGAAAGGGCTGGCGGAGTTTTGCGCGGAACGTCAAGTGGCGCGCGGTTATGTCATTACCAAAGAGATACAGGATTTTTCCATCATGCCTTTGCCGGTCGAGGTGGCAACCCAAGATGGAAAAATACCCGCTCGGGCCTTGAAAATCCCTGCCCTACTAGCGTGTTACTGGCTGGGTAAAACCGAATTGGATGAATGGCCCGACGACTGAGGAGGCGCGGATGAGTGCGATGGA
>REEE01000002.1 GCA_007695245.1 Candidatus Competibacteraceae bacterium
CGACGACCCACCCGTCGGCCTCGATCAGGCCGCGCAGGTTGCTGGCGCCCCGCGCGCCGGGCATCGCGACCCATTGCCCGTTGATGCGCGCGACGTTGACCCGTACCTGTTCTTCCCGGTCGACCGGGGAAGCCAGGCGGCGCGAGAGCCGGGCTTGAATTGTGGGTTGATCGGGACCGTCGATGCCGGTCAGCAGGTCCACGAGGGGCCAGACGATGAGTTCGCAGACCAGGGCGGCCGATACCGGGTAGCCGGGAATGCCGATGACCGGCTTACCCTGGGCCACGCCCAGGATGACCGGAGCGCCGGGCTTGATGGCGAGACCGTGGGCCAGAACTTTGCCCAGTTCCGCGACGACCCGGGCGGTATGATCGTCCCGACCCGCCGAGGAACCGGCGTTGATCAGGACCAGATCGGTCTCGGCCAGCGCCTGGGCTAACACGTCTTTCAACAGGATCGGATCGTCCCGGCAGATCGGCCAAACCCTGACCTCGGCACCTCGGGTCTGGAGCATGCCCCGCAGCAGGAGGGAATTGGACTCGACGATCTGTCCCGGTTGCAGATTGATGGTGTCCGGAGAAACCAGTTCGTCGCCGGTGGGAATCACGGCGACCCGGGGGCGGCGACGCACCTGGAGCCGGTCGCTGCCGCAATTGACGGCGGCGGCCAGATCCTGCGGAGTCAGCAGTCGGCCCTGGGAGAGTAGCAACCGGCCTTCCGCGACGTCTTCGCCGATGGCGCGGACGTTCTGTCCCGCAACGGCGGGAGCATTGATTTCCACCGCGCCATCGGCCAGCCGCCGCACGCTCTCGGCAACGATCACCGAGTCGAACTCCAGCGGCAAGGGATCGCCGGTGTCCAGCCACTGGAAGCCCTGGCCTTCCCGGAGGACCTGGGGACTCGCCGTGGTGGCGGCTTCGGTGTCCGCCGTCACCACGGCGATGCCGTCCATGGCGCTGGCCCGGTAATGCGGCACGGATCGGCGGGCGAAAATCGGCGACGCCAGCACCCGGCCCAAGCCCTCTTCCACGCCGATCTCTTCAATTTCCAGTTCTGGCGGACCGCCCGCCTCGCGCCAGGCATCCAGGAGCCGGCACCAGGCTTCGGGTCGGGAAACCGCCTCCAGATGAGTTTTGGGTCGGTCAGCCAAGGGGCAGCACCTCCACAAGAGTTCCGGCCTCGATGCCCCGGACGCTGGCGGGCAGCGCCACCAAACCATCGGCGTCCGTCAGGGTGGAGATCAGGCCGGATTCGCCGCGCAGCGGCGTCGCCAGAGTTCTTCCCTCCCGCTGCTCCAGACGCACCCGCACGTATTCGGCGCGACCGCTGCCGCCTTGGAGCGAACGGGTGAATTCCGCTTTAACGGTGGCCGGGATGGCGGGGGAGCGGCCGGTCTGGAGCCGGCGCAGCAGCGGTCGGACGACGAGGAGGTACGCGACTTGGGCCGAGGTGGGATTTCCCGGCATGCCCAGGAGGGGACGGCCTTCCACCGACATACCAACAATCGTCGGCTTGCCCGGTTTGACGCCGATGCCATGGACCAGAATCCCCGGAGGCCCCAGGGCGGCGATGGCCGCGGCCGTATGGTCTTTTCGACCCACCGAACTGCCGCCGGAGATCAGAATCAGGTCGCTGCCCGCCAGGACGTCGCGCAGGGCGTCGCCGACCCGATCCAGACGGTCGGGGAGGATGCCGCCGTACCGAGCCTGACAGCCGTCCCGAGTCAGGGCGGCGACCAGCATCGGGCCGTTGATATCCCGGACCTGACCGGGGTTCGCCGGGGCATCCGGGGCCACGACTTCGTCGCCGCTGGAGAACACCGTCGCCCGGAGGCGCGGGCGCACCGCGAGGGTGGCGAGGCCCAGCCCGCACAATAGGCCGATGTGTTCGGGGCGCAATTCCAGATTTGGGGCGAAGACCTCCGCGCCCTGGCGAGCATCCGCGTCGGCTTCGATGACGTTTTCGCGCGCCGCGACCGGGCGGTGGATTTCCACCGCGTCCGCCTGGTCCTGATAGGTCTGTTCGACCATGACCACGGCATCCGCGCCCTGGGGCAGCGCGCCGCCGGTGGGAATCAGAGCGGCCTCGCCGGACGCCAGGGTAAAATCGGGCAGCCGTCCCATGGCGACCTCGCCCACGATCCGCAGCCGGACCGGTTTCGTCGGGCTGGCGTCCTGGACGCTAGCCGCCAGAAGCGCAAATCCGTCCACGGTCGAGCGGCGAAAGCCGGGCAACGCGCACGGGGAAATGACTGGAGCGGCCAGGACTCTGCCGACGGCCTGGCCGCTCGCCACGGTTTCGAGACCGGTTTCCCGGGGGCCGGGAAAGGTCCGTTCGATCAGGGCCAGAACCTGCTCCAGCGGCAGAAGATCTTTGAAAAGCGGGTCGCTCAACAGCGGGTTTCCTCTCGCAAAAACCCGCCGTACTCGGTCGGGGTAAGGCGGTCTTGCAAAGCATTAGTCGCTTGTATTGTAACGACCCGCCCCCGTCTCGAATCTCCCCCATAAGGGGTAGGGGGTCTTACCTAGTTCGAGCGGCTTCAAGTTTCCTGGATAGAGTCAGCGCACGAGCCGAGCGAAGGTTTAAAG
>REEE01000120.1 GCA_007695245.1 Candidatus Competibacteraceae bacterium
GACCGCCCGCGCCCGCTGATCCTCGTGGTGGATCGCGCCTCGTTCCACCGCTCGAGCGGCGCTGCGCGGCGGGGACAACAAGAGGAACAGCAACGATGTGGGACTGCCCTTGAATAAGCAACCGATTCTGATTGTCGAGGACGAGCCGAACATCGCCAGGCTGATCGAGACGTATCTCAAACATGCCGGATTTGCAACGATCCGGGCCGCCGACGGCCGTCGGGCTCTGGAACTGATTCGCAATGAGCGGCCGCGGCTGGTGATACTCGATCTGCTCCTGCCCGAGATCGACGGCTGGTCGGTCGCGCATGAATTGCGGCGCGAGTCGGACATTCCGTTCCTGATCCTGTCGGCCCAAAAGGATGAGATCGACCGGGTGGCGGGCTTTACGGTCGGTGCCGATGACTATGTCGTCAAACCCTTCTCGCCGCGCGAGTTGGTCGAGCGGGTCCGGGCCATCCTCCGGCGTTACGAGGCGGCACCCAGGGAGAAGCAACTGGCGATTCTGCGTGCAGGTGACCTCGAACTCGATCCGGAGCGCTACCAGGTCAGGCGCGGCGGGGACGAAATCGAGCTGACGCTGATCGAATTCAGGCTGCTGCAGGCCCTGATGCACGCCCCGGGTCACGTGCTGACCCGCGAGGCGCTCATCGCGCGCCTGTACGACGACGAGCCCGATGTCATTGACCGGGTCATCGACGTGCACATCGGCAAGCTGCGGCGCAAGCTGGAACGCGATCCCTCGTCGCCACGGCTGATCCGCACCGTGCGCGGCGTCGGCTATTGTTTCGTCCCGGAGGACAACGAGCGATGACGGATCGCGCGAAGCTCCCCCTGCGATCGACGCTGTTGCTCAAACTCCTGCTCGTCAACCTGCCGGTGATCGTGCTGGCGATGTTCGTCGTCTGGTGGGCCATCGGCCAGCTTGCCGCCGATTACTTCACGGCACTGATGCAGGAGTACGACATCGCCCCGGATACGACGCACGCGATGTTCCTCGAAGCGGTGAACCGTTACCTCCTGTGGGCCGCGCTGTTTGCCCTGCTGCTCGCGACCGTGTTCTCGCTGCTGCTCACCCGCCAGGTACTCAAACCGCTGCGGGCCATGCAGGATGCCACGCGCCAGGTCTCGGCGGGGCACTACGCCGTGCGCGTACCTGTGACGACGAGCGACGAGCTGGCGGACCTGGGCCGTGCCTTCAACCGGATGTCCGAGGCGCTGGAGCGCAACGAGTACCTCCGGCGCAAGCTGGTGGCCGACGTCGCCCACGAGCTGCGTACGCCGCTGACGAACCTGCGCGGCTACCTGGAGGGTGTCGCTGATGGCGTCGTGGCCGCCGATCAGCGCACGTTGGAACTGTTGCAGGGCGAGTTGATGCGGCTGGTGCGGCTGGTTGATGACCTGCATTCTTTGACCGAGGCAGAGGCGGGCAGCTTGCGCCTGGATCGCGAGAATGTCGATCTGGCCGCTCTGGTCGAGCGTGAACTGGAACTGGCCCGACCGGTGATCGAGACCGGCGCGATCGTGGTGTCACGGGATTTTTCGGCCGGTTCCGAGCGCATCCACGCCGACCCGGACAAGCTCTCGCGCATCCTGCGCAACCTGCTGGAGAATGCGTGTCGTTATACGCCGCGCGAGGGGCTGATCAGTGTCTCCGGACGGCGCAACGGCGACCGTGTACGTCTCGAGGTCGCCAACATCGGCGCGACGATCCCGGCCGCCGATCTGCCACACATCTTCGAGCGCTTCTACCGCGTCGAACGTGCGCGTTCCCGCGAGACGGGGGGTGCCGGCATCGGTCTGGCGATCGTCCGCGAGCTGGTCGAGGCGCACGACGGGCAAGTTGGCGCGAGCAGCGAGGATGGTTGGACACGGGTCTGGTTCGAGCTGCCTGAGCGTCTCGTCGACCCGTCCTGATCGCTTTTACAATCCCTTTACATTGGCTTTATTCGACCTTTGCACAAGGGCGCTAGAGTACACGACGAGGCCACGGGAACGTGGCAAATTTCACTGTGAAATGGGAGGTTCATCATGCCTATCTGGATCAAACAGGTTTTCGGAATGCTGGCTGCTATCCTGTTGTTACCGGCGATTGTCAGTGCTGAGAGCAGGATTTATATGAAGGACGGTGTGGCGCTGGGTGGCACTGATCCGGTGGCCTATTTCGAAGCCGGAGAACCCGTGCGGGGTTCCGCGAATCACACCCATGAGTGGCGTGGTGCGCAGTGGCATTTCGCCAGTGCCGAGCACCGCGACCTGTTCGCCGGGAACCCGGAGGCCTATGCGCCGCAGTACGGGGGCTGGTGCGCCTGGGCTGCAGCCCGGAACTATGCCGCGGCAACCATACCGGAGGCATGGAATATCGTCGATGGCAAGCTCTACCTCAATGCCAACCTGCAGGTGAAGCGCCGCTGGGAAAGGGACATTGAAGGTTTCATCAGGGCCGCTGACGCCAACTGGCCCAACATCTTTTGACCTATGGAAGACCGGGAGGCAAGAATGCATCGTCGTGACTTTCTGCTACTCACGCTCGGAACGGGCGTAAGCCTCATGCTGCCTGCGGGCGCGGCCACGGGCAACGTCAAGGTTCGCGAGTTTCATCCCGTGACCGATCGTTCCTGGGATCTCGAACCCCTCACGCACGACCCGGCGTTCTGGCGTGACTACGTCTCCGCCGCCGCATGGGACATCCTGTTCCGCGACGGGACGGAGCGCCCCTTCTCGAGCCCGCTGGACAAGCTCTACGACGATGGCACCTACGTCTGCGCGGCCTGTCACCTGCCGCTGTTCAGCTCTGACGCCAAGTACGACAGTCGCACCGGCTGGCCGAGCTTCTACCAGCCCTTCGAAGGTCATATGGGCACGAAGGCGGATCGCAAGCTCTGGACGGTGCGCACGGAATACCACTGCATCCGCTGCCGCGGGCACCAGGGTCATGTATTCGATGACGGCCCCAAGCCCACGGGCCAGCGCTGGTGCAACAACGGGCTCGCCCTGCGCTTCGTGCCGGTCGACGAGCCGCTACCACAACTGCGAGGCTGAACAATGAACCCGGCTGTGATACCGATTCGGGGACTGCTGTCGATCCCTGTCCTGCTGCTGGCCTGCATGCTGGTCCCTGCAACCGGCTTCGCCGACGATGAGGAACGGGCCACGGCCCTGTTTGCGGGGGGCTGCTTCTGGTGCGTCGAAGAGGCGTTCGATGCCGTCGAAGGTGTGGTCGCCACCACGTCGGGCTTTGCGGGTGGCCATGTCGAGAATCCATCCTATGAACGGGTGGTCGCCGGCGGCACCGGCCACTACGAGAGCGTGCTGGTCGAGTACGACCCCTCACGGGTCTCATACCAGGATCTGCTCTACGCCTTCTGGCGCAATGTCGACCCGCTCGACGGCGGGGGACAGTTCTGCGACCGGGGCGACCATTACCGGGCGGCCATCTTTGCCGGCAACGAGGACGAATACCGGGCGGCCCGGGCATCAAAGGCGGAACTGGAACAGTCCGGGCGCTTCGAGGAACCGATCGCCACTGAGATCCTCGACCGAACCACGTTCTACCCGGCGGAAGAGTACCACCAGAACTACTATCAGAAGAATCCGCTGCGATATCGATACTATGTGACCCGATGCGGCCGCTATGCACGCCTGAACCAGGTCTGGGGCGATGAGGCCCGGCCGGGGAAGAAATGATCGCCCTGTGACCGGCGTTCCCCCGGACGGTTGTGGAGGTTTTGGGAGTTGTTCCTCCACGGCGCGGGAACTCGCCTGCCCTCGATCCGTTCGCGGGATGATCCTTCCTTCGTGCTCGACTTTCTCGATTAGTCCGCCGCCAGCGCCGCCGGGACCAACTCAGATCGCGGCGCTTCACTCCCAGCCCGGCGATTCGCTGGCGCCACCGGCGCGCGGTCGGCCAAATACCGCGCCACCCGCTGTCCCAACAAAGTGAGACGCTGCGGCCGGACGCGACCGTCCCCGCCGCCCGCGATCGCATAATCCTGCACCAGATGCGCTCGGTGCAATTTGGTCAAGGTCCGGGAGACCGCCGCCCGATCCTTGTGCAGCGCGCCGGCCAGTTCCTTGGGCAAGGCCGGGTGCCGGTTCAACCCCACCAGAATCTCCGCCGCCAGCGGCGACAGCGCCGCGGCGATTTCGGCCTCGGTGTGGGCCTCCTCCACCGCCGCGTCGTAAGCCGCCGCCACATCGGCCAAGGCCAGCAAATACCCTTGGGCAAAGGACGGTGCCGGCGCCGGCAGGCGGGCGAGGCCGGCGCGAAACGCCCGCAGCACATCCAGCCGCCGCCGGGGCAATTCGTCCCCCAGCGCCTGACCCGCCGCGCGCAATTCCTCGACGGCTTCCGGCGCCTGGCCCAGTCGCGACAACACCTTTTCGACCTTCATGACCCACCTCCCAATCCGCAATCATCGGTCAACAGTCTATCAATGATTCGTCAATCATCAAAGGGGGCGAGCGGAACCAGGACTGGCGGCTGGAGGTCGGCACGCGGGTGCTGCCGGCACACCCGAAACCGCGCCGGGCGGGCCACCAGGGCGCTGGCCGGGTTTTGTGGGTTGATCGCGGTCAGGTTGGCGACCACCACCACCGCTTGGGCGTTGCTGGCCAGACGGCTGGCATTGTGGAGGAACGGCTCGGTAGTTTCCGAGCAGGCCGGAATCAGAACCAGGCCCACCCGAAGTTCTTCGAGGAGGTGGTCCACTCCCGGTTCGATGAAGTCCTTGCAGATCAAAGTGGTCAGGGACCAGTGCCGGCCCAGGTGGATCGTGATCGTCGCCGGTGTTGTGGCGATGTCTTCCCGATACACGGTCTCCGCGCCGGTGGCCGGGTCCGGCGGACGCCACTCGAACGCATTGAATTTGTAATGCTCGTGAAGGCGGGAACCCGGCGCCAGGGTCGTGCAGATGTTGCGCCGGCGGCCCTGCCGCTGGTCGTGGAAGCTGCCCAGCACTACCACCGACGGCGACTGGGGATGGGCCTGCAACCACTGCTCGGCTCGGTCTACCCAGTCGGCGTCAACGCTCAACTCGGGCAACACCAGCACGTCGATGCCCTGCTCGGCGGCCTGACGCAACAGTCCTTCGATGACCGGCCATCGTTGGTCGGAATCTCGCAGGCGTACCGAGAAGCTCGGTTGCGGACTCGCCGGGTCCAAGGTGAAATCCAGCGCCTCCAGGCCAGCCCATGGAATGGCTACGCCGATCCGGGAGTGCCGATCGAACCGGGCCAGCGGGTCGCTCCAAGTGCATTCGAGATCGATCTGGTGGCCCCTGTGCAGGGGTGGGGTCAGACGCAGCCAGAGCAGTTCGCTCAACGGGTAGCCGCGTCGGGCCGGATGGGTGCCGAGGTTGCCCTTCAACAGGACCGGCCAGTCCGGGCGCACCACCGGACAGGGATCGCCCTCCCGCAGGCGCGTCTTCCCCCGACGACGGAACAGGCCCGCGAAGCGATAACCCAGCGCGTCGTCGAGTCCGGTCGCCACCGCCCGGGCCGCGACCACGGCCGCCACCGTCGCGTCGAGGTCGATTTCGGCTGTCGCCGAGATGCGGCGTAGTCGCGTGGCGATGGCGGCCAGTTCCAGCGGATCGAGCCGGTCGTCGTCGACTTCGTTGCGAAACCAGACGCTGGCGGCGTGTTCCTCGCGGTGCAGCAAGGCCGCCGCCGCGGCGCTGTCGTGGGCCGCGCGCACGGCTTCGGCGTGATCGCGGCAAAATCGCAGCAGGATTCCGGCCAGTTCGGCGATGTCGCAACCCGTTTGAGGGAGCCGCGCGCACAGTTGATCGATCATGGGGTGGTCCGCCGTCCGGGGTGGCGTTGTGGAAATGATCGCATTGTCCGTGAAATTCGGGATTCAAGGTAAGCACTTGCCGGGAGATGGCGCGGAGTTTGTGAAAAGCCGCCGCCTTTGGCCGTTCGCAAAATGAAATCCCCTAAGCGGCCGGCAGCGCGACCCGAGCCGCCGCCTGCGCGGCCTCCCGGTCGTGGGCGTGATCCCGGGCGAGCAGCACGTACAGCGCCGGCACCACGAACAGCGTGAACAGCGTGCCGATGGCGATGCCGCCGACCAGCGTCAGGCCGATGGAGTTGCGGGCCGCCGCGCCGGCCCCGGTGACCAGCACCAGGGGAAAATGCCCGGCGATGGTGGCGGCGGTGGTCATGAGAATCGGGCGCAGGCGGATCAGCGCCGCCTCGCGCACGGCGTCGAGCTTGGCGCGCCCGTCCAGTTGCAGCCGGTTGGCGAACTGCACGATCAGAATCCCGTTCTTGGAAATCAGCCCGATCAGCGTCACCAGTCCGACCTTGGAATAGATGTTGAGCGAGGTGGTCCAGGCCTCGGTCAGCGGAAACGGCGTGTTCGGATCGGGGATCTTCAGGAAGGTGAACAGCAGCGCCCCGAACATCGCCAGCGGCACCGAACCGAGCAGGATGATCAACGGGTCGCGGAAGCTGTTGAACTGGGCCGCCAGCACCAGAAAGATCAGGATGACGGCCAGGCCCATGGTGGCGAAGAACTGGGTTCCCCCTTCCAGACGCAACTGGCGCGATTCGCCGGTGTAATCGATCACGTACCCCTGCGGCAGCAGTTTCGCGGCCTCGTCCTCCAGAAAACGCAGCGCCTCGGCGAGCGGCCGGACCGCCACCCCGCTGATCTTGACCGCGTTGAGCTGTTGGAACCGGTTCAGAGACCGCGCCTCGGTGCTGTGGCGGAGGGTGGCGACCGTGCTCAGGGGCACGAGCTCCCCCGCCGGACCGGTGACGTAGAGATCCAGTAATTGGTCCGGGTTGAGGCGCTCGACCCGTTCCACCTGGGGGATGACCTTATAGCTGCGTCCGGCGATGTTGAAGCGATTGACGAAGTTCCCGCCCACCGCCGCGCCCAGATCCGCGCCCACCTGTTGCAGGTTGAGGCCGAGGGCGGCGACCTTGTCGCGGTCGATGACGATCTCCGTCTGCGGCTGATCGATCTTGACATCGATCAGCGGCGGGAAGGCGAATAGCCCGCTCGCCATGGCCCGCTGTTGCACCTGCTGGGCGATGGCCAGAATCTCCTCGGTCTCGGCGGTCGAGGCGATGATGAACTCCACCGGAAACTGACCCCCGCCCGGCAGCGCCGGCGGCGTCACCGGGAACATCTGAATGCCGGGGATGCCTTGCAGCTTTTGCTGGATCTCGGGCAGGATTTCGAAGACGGTGCGGTCGCGCTCGCCCCAGGGTTGGGTCACCATGCCGCCGAAGCCCGAGGTGGGGAACGTCACCTGAAAGGTGAACTCGGTTTCCGGCACGCTCATGAACGCTTCGTTGGCGGCGGCGGTGAACGCGCTGGTCTGGTCGAGGGTGGCGTTGGCGGCGGCGTCCACGATGCCGAAGATCACCCCCTGATCCTCGCTCGGGGCCAGCTCCTCGGGCGAGAACATCCACATCGGCACGACCAGCAGCGCCAGCGTACCCCATACCAGGTACACCGCCGGGCGCGCGTTCAAGGCTCCATCCAACAGCCGGCCATAGAACCGCTTCAGGCGCTCGAAGCCGGCGTTGATATGCGCGGGCAGCCAGTGCTGCTCGGATTCGGCGGTCAGCAGTTTGGATGCCATCATCGGCGACAGGGTCAGGGCCACGATCCCGGAAATGGTCACCGCCCCGGCCAGGGTGAAGGCGAATTCGCGGAACAGCGAGCCGGTCAGACCCCCTTGCAGGCCGATGGGAATGTAGACCGCGATCAGGGTGAGGGTCATGGCGATGATCGGACCAACCAGCTCCCGCGCGCCGAGAATCGCGGCGTCGAACGGCGTCTGGCCCTCGCGGATGTGGCGTTCGACGTTCTCCACCACCACGATGGCGTCATCCACCACCAACCCGACCGACAGCACGATGGCCAGCAGGGTCAACAGGTTGATGGTGAAGCCGAATAACTGCATCAGGAAAATGGCGCCGATCAGCGAGATGGGGATGGCGATGACCGGCACCAGCACCGACCGCAGGGACCCGAGGAACAGGAAGATGATGATCACCACGATCAGCAACGTCTCGGTCAGGGTCTTGATCACCTCGGTGATGGCGTTGTTGATGTAATTCGTGGCGTCGTAGGCGACCGTGGCGTCCAGGCCGGTCGGCAGGGCCTGCTGGATCAGTTCCATCTCGGCGCGGACCCGCCGGATTACGTCGATGGCATTCGCATTGGGCAAGGGGTAAATGCCCATGAACACGGCGGTCTGCCCGGAGAAGCGCACCTCGGTATTGTAATCCTCGGCCCCGAGCGCCACATCCGCGATATCCCGCAATCGCACCAGCGCCCCACCCCGCTCGCGAACCACCAGATTCTTGAATTCCTCCACCGAACGCAGATCGGTGTTGGCGGTGAGGTTGACCTGCACCAGCGCGCCCTGGGTGCGGCCGACGGCGGTCAACACGTTGTTGTTGGCCAGCGCCTGGCGCACCTGGACCGGGCTGATGTTGAGGGCGGCCATCCGGTCGGGCTTGAGCCAGACGCGCATGGCGAAGGTGCGAGCGCCGAGAATTTCGGCGCGCTGCACCCCCGCGATGGCGGTGAGGCGCGGTTGCACCACCCGCGCCAGATAGTCGGTGATTTCGTTCTGTTCGAGGATATCCGAACTGAAGCTCAGATAGGCCGAGGCGAATTCGCTGTCGGCCGACTCGATGTTGAGGACCGGCACCTCGGCTTCCGGGGGCAGGTCGCCGCGCGCCTGATCGACCTTGGAACTGATTTCGGCCAGCGCCCGGGTCGCGTCGTAGTTCAGCCGGAGGCGGGCGCGGATGGTCGATAGCCCCTGGGCGCTCTGCGATTCCAGATATTCGATGCCGTCGGCCGCCGCGATGGCCCGTTCCAGCGGCGTGGTGATAAAACCGCGCACCAGCTCGGCGCTGGCGCCGATATAAGCCGTGGTCACCGTGACGCTGGCGTTGTCGCTGCGCGGGTACTGGCGGACGTTCAGGGAAAAGATCGCCTGAATGCCGGCGATGATGATCACCAGATTGACGACGATCGCCAGCACCGGCCGGCTGACGAACAAATCCGTAAAGGATTTCATGATGTTAGACTTTTAGCCTCGTCACGCATTCTCTGGCCGGGGCGCGAGCTGCGGCTGGGGTGCCAGGGTGTTATCCACCACGACGCTCATGCCGTTCCGAAGCTTGAAGACCCCGCTGCTGACCACCGTCTGGCCGGCTTCGAGGCCCGAAGTCACCACCACGAAATCGCCGCGGGTCCGGCCGAGCCGCACGAACTTCTGATTCAGCAACTGCCCGACCGCGCCGGTTTGCTCGTCCTGCCGCTCCTCGACCACGAACACCGAGTCGCCATAGGGGGCATAAAGCACCGCCGTGGCGGGAATCATCAACACCGGCTCGGTTTCCGGCAGCACCGCCGCGACTTCGACGTACATGCCGGGTTGCAGGCGGCCGTCGCGATTCGCCAGCGTGGCTTGCAGGCGCACATTGCGAGTGACGGCGTCCACTTCGGGGCTGATGGCGCTGAGCCGACCTTCGAACACCTGGGTCGGGAAGGCGTCGGTGGCCACCCGCACCGGCATGCCCGTGGTGAGTTGGGCGAGATTTTGCTGGGGCAGGGCGAAATTCACGTACACGGGGTCGAGCGCCTGGAGCGTCACGATGGCCGCGCCGTTTTCGAGGAACTGACCGAGGTTGATCTGACGGATACCCAACCGACCCGCGAAGGGCGCGCGAATGGTCTTCTTGGCGATGACCGCGCGGATGTTGTCCAATTGCGCGAGGGCCTGTTTGAATTGGGCCTCGGCGCTGTCGAGGTCGGCTTGGGACACCAGGTTCCGGGGGCGCAACTCGCGGGCGCGGGTCAGGCCGGCGCGGGCCAGGTCGACGCTGGCCTCGGCCGCGCGCAGTTGGGCCTGCTCGACGGCGCTATCGAGTTCCACGAGCAATTCGCCCGCTTTCACGTTCGCTCCAGACTCAAAGGCGATAGTTTTGACCATGCCCGTTATTTCGGCGCTGACCGTGCCCCCCTGGACGGCGACGACCGAGCCGATGGCGGTCAGGGTGGGTTGCCAGACGTCCTGCTCGACCGTGGCGGTGGTGACGGTCTCCGGCGGCGGCGTGAAGGCCGCGCCCTGGGCAAACATCGTCTGAAATTGCAGCAACTTGATTCCGGCGAGCGCGCCCACCAGAACCAGCAGGCCAAAGACGGTGAGCACGATCTTCCGGATCATACGGTTCCTCTGGGGGATCGGGATGGAAGGACAAACCCCCGCCTGCGTTGAAGCGGACGGGATTTTAGTGAATAATACATACATTCACGAATGTATGTAAATAAGCGGATGGCCTGTTTCACGAGACGGTCACATTCGCCCCCACGACTCGGGAGGAAGAACCGATGGTGAGAAAAACCAAGGAAGAAGCCGAGGAAACCCGCCAGCGCCTTCTGGACGCCGCCGAGCAGGTGTTTCAGCGTCAGGGCGTCTCCCGCACGTCCCTGTCCCATATCGCGGCCGAAGCGGGCGTGACCCGCGGGGCCATCTACTGGCATTTCAAAAACAAGGTCGATCTCTACGACGCCATGATCCGGCGGGTGCTCGATCCCGAAGAGTCGCTGTTCGGTAATGGCTCGCTGACGGTCGACGATCCGCTGCGCGCCATCCGCGACCTAGTGGTGGATTTCCTGCAACGGGTCGCGTTGGACGCGCGTCACCAGCGCGTGTTCGAAATCGCCTGGCATAAATGCGAATACGTGGATGAAATGGCCACCATCCGCGATTGCCATCTGGATTGTGGCCGCCGCTTCATCGCCCTGTTGGAAACCGCCATGCGCCGCGCTCAGGATCTCGGGCAGTTGCCCGACAGGGTCTCTCCGCGCCAGGCGGCCGTGGGCGTCATGGCGCTGCTGGATGGGCTGGTCGTGAACTGGACCCTGGAACCCACGTTGTTCCCATTGGCCGACTACGCTCCCGGCGTGGTGGACACCTATCTGGCCGGGTTGCGCGCCCGTGGTTGAGGCATTGGATGGAACTGGCGCCAAACCTGTTGAAGGCAACGCGTCGAGGGCGGGGCCGGTTCGGTGGACAGCCAGTCCAGCAACCCTGGTGATTATGGCCTATCCTTAAACGGGGTTTACGTTGTCGGTCATTCGCGTCTTATTCCGCTTGTCCGCCGTGACTCTTTGAATTCTCAATGATTCGTTGAATCTTCACCATCCATACTGGAAATTGGAACCCCTCATCATGCCCGAACTCGTCATCTGCTTCCGCAAGCCCGCCTACTGGGCGGACACCGTCCATCTTCACTATTGGGATACCCAGCCGGCCAGCCATGCCTCACCCTGGCCCGGCATACCGATGACGGCGGAAGCCGATGGCTGGTTCGTTTACCGCTTCAGCGGGGTTCAGGCCGCCAGTCTGGTTTTTAACGACAATCAGGGTTGCCAGACCGGCGATCTGCGCCGCGAGCGCAGCGGGTTTTACGCCAACGATCAATGGCACGACAGCCTGGAGGACGCGGAAGCCAGTCTCGCCAGCGCCAGTGCCAGCGCCAGCGAGCATTCTTCGAACCAGCCGACCTCCGCGACGAGCGCTCATGCCCCCATCGATCCAGCGGGACCGCTGGGCGATTTTCGCGAGGAAACCATTTATTTCCTGCTCACGGCCCGGTTTTACGAAGGCGACCCCAGCACCAGTTTCTTCTGCCGCGACCGCATCAAGTTCAATCGCGCGACCGGCCAAGCCGAAGACCCGCACTGGCGCGGCGATTTCAAGGGCCTGATCCAGCGCCTCGATTACATCCGCGATCTCGGTTTCACCGCGATCTGGATCACCCCGCCGGTGGAAAACCGCAGCGGCCTCGACTATCACGGCTATCACGCCTACGACTGGACCCGAATCGATCCCCGGCTGGAATCGCCGGACGCGACCTATCAGGATCTGATCGACGCGGCGCATCAACGGGGCATCAAGATCATCCAGGACGTGGTGGTCAACCATTCCTGTCAGTACGGCATTCGCGGCAAGGTCCACATCGACCACCTGCCGATCAAATACTACGTGCCGCAGGGTTCCGAGCAGGGCCAGGTCAACCACGGTCCCTATCAGGGCAACCTCGGCAATTACGCCTGGCCGAACCGCGACGACATCGACAATCCGGTTGCGCCGGACTGGTATCGGGAACGGCACGCCATGGACCCGGAGGGTAAGGTGCCGTTGGTCGATCCCAAGACCGGCGAGACCGTGCCCAAATCCGGCTACAACCCCGGCCGGTTCTTCGGCATCGACGCCCAAACGCTCGATCCTGAATGGTACATGCAGGAAGGCTTCATCTGCGGCGGCGACTGGGAAAGCGCGGCGGTCCAGCGCAAGCACATCGCCGGCGATTGCATCAACCTCGCCACCGACCGGCAGAACGTCAAGGATTATCTGATCGGTTCCATCAACCGCTATCTCGACATGGGCGTGGACGCGCTGCGCATCGACACCGTCAAACACGTCGAGCGCGATAATCTGCTGGAATACATCAACGCCTGGAAGGCCCACAAGCCAGGACTGTTTGTATTCGGCGAGAATCTGGTCAAAGGCTACGGCTGGGGCGATCTGGGCGGCGGCGACAACGGTCCCTCGTTTATCCGTCCGTGGTGGTACACCCGGCTGGGCCACGATCCGCGCGATCCCAATTCCGGCGGCGATTCCGGCTTTCCCCAGCTCGATTTTGGCCTGTTCTCCACCTTCCGCGACAATCTCAGCCGAGGCAGTTACGACGGCGTCGGCCGGGTGCTGGAGATGGACTGGATTTACGGCAACGCCAGCACCCTGGTCACCTTCCTGCAGAACCACGACGTCGGCCCGGACAACGACTTCCGCTTCCGTTTCAAGGGCGAGCAGTGGATGGCGGCGGCGGCCTATAATCTCTTGTGGACGGCGCGCGGCATCCCCTGCCTGTACTACGGCGAGGAAATCGAGTTCATGAAGGGCGCGCCGCAGGACGTCATCGGCAACGACGACACGCTGGAGACCACCGGCCGGGCCTATTTCGGCGATCACCTGACCGATGACCGTATCGCCGCAACGCAGAGCAACCCGTTGTACCAGCACCTCAAACGGCTGAACCAGATCCGCCGCGCCATTCCCGCCCTGCAAAAGGGCGCGATGAGCCATGTCGGCGAATGGGGCAGCGGCATGAGCTTCGTCCGCGACCATAATAACGGAGAGAGCTACGCCGTGGTCGGGTTGGCCATCGGCGGCGGCCAGGATATCAACATCGGCGGGATTCGCGGCGGCGTTTACCGCGACGCGGTGACCGGCCGGGAGATCTCCACGGACGGCGGCGGTTTGTCCTTCCACGTCCAGGGCAACTCCGCCGGCATCTATGTGTTGAACGGACCGGGCAAGATCGGGGTGGATGGGGCTTATTTGCGTTAGGCAGTCGGGGGTGGTGATCGGGCCGGATCTGGCACCGTTCGCCGCCGCCCTCGCCGGGTTTTCCGCCGCCCTCGACCAACGGCGGGTCTTGTATCGTTGCCTCGGTCTTCATAAAGTGTGGTTGACTGTGTGCTGCTAACGACAAAGCTCACCTGCTGCCGGAAGCGGGAGCGCAGCGGACACTGGAGGCAGTCAGGTGCAGCGCCTTGTTGGGCAAAAGGTTCATTGAGCCTCATGAAGTTCGAAAAGCGCTTTCTCTAGTGCCTTTGGGATGCTTAATGGAAAGAAGCGATCCTTTGCGTATGCGTAG
>REEE01000129.1 GCA_007695245.1 Candidatus Competibacteraceae bacterium
GACCGTCACGGTTTGTTCGGGCCGCGCCTGGAGACGCCGCGCCCATTCCGATGGCGAGTCGCTGGCCTTCAGATGTTCGATGACCAAAGTGCTCATGGTTTCGTTCCCGGTCGCCTACGTCCCGATCCGGGCCGGCCGGCGCGGTGGTAAAAGCCATATCCGCGTGCTGCGGGACGGGTCGCGATTTCTGTTGATCATCCTCAAGATCGGCGCGCTGTTCTCGCCGATGCGGTTCTTCCTGCCGCTGAGTCTGTTGTTCCTGCTGACCGGCGTGGGGTACTACGGCTATACCTAATCTCACCATGGGCCGCTTCACCAACATGAGCGCCGTGCTGCTGATCTATTCGCTGTCGCTGTTTCTGATCGGACTGGTCTCGGAGCAGATCTCCGCCCTGCATTACAAGGGGGTCGAGGAGGATCAGCGGCGAACGCGGCGGGATGAGGGCAACCCTTGAGGCGCAAGCGAGATCGGGATAAAACGCGGTTTTTGCGATTATCCAGAGGGCAAGCTCCCGGTTTAGCCTTTGGCGGGCACGGCTTTGAAATGTTGGAAACCAGCGAAATCAGCGAAATCAAGCAGGGGCCGTATGCGGGGGAGGCGGACAAAACCCGGTTCCAGGGCATCACTCGCGATCGGGTGCGCTTCGAGGCTGGGGAATGAAGGGCGAGGCGGACCGTGAGCAAAGCTCTTGACATCGCCACGCTGGGTGCGAAAGTCTACGTTCGCAGTCGCGATCATTGCCCGCCCCACGTGCATGTCACCCACGCAGGGGAGGGCTGGGAAGCCCGGCTGGCCTTTTCCTATCTTGATGCCTCGATTCGGTTGCTGGATGTAGTACCCCTGGCGCGCGCTCCACGTCTGGCGGCGCTCAACACGGTGGCTGGGACGGTCGCGGCGAACCTGCCCGACTGCCGAGCCGCCTGGTGGCGCATTCATGGCAAAACCTGCCTCAACGGGCAATGGTTGAAAATCGCCGCAGACGGAGCCGGTCGACCGGCGATCCGCACGGAACCGGGAGCATTGCAGGTGGCGCGTTCCCACTACGATGTCGCGCAAGGTGCCGTCATCCTGTTCTTCAAGGGTCAGACCGAATCGCGGACTTGGAGGTTAACATGACTGACCTGATTTCCGAGGCGGATTACCGGAACGCGTTGGCTGCTGGCGACCGGCGGTCCCGGCGCGAACCCCGGGCACTGGCGGTGGCGTATGACGCGGGTCGAGACGCGATCGTCATCACAATGGCGGAAGGCTGGCGTATCGATATCGATCGGGCGCGCATCGCCGAACTCGCGGCGCTTCCCCCCGCCGTGCTGGCCCATCTGTCTCTGTCGCCCGCCGGTACGGCCATCGAGCTCGAAGCTCAGGATGTGCAGATCGGTCTTGCCGGCTTGTTGGCGACCCTCATCCCGGTGAAAACGGTGGCCCGCCGCGCTGCCCGGCAAAATGAACGCACCCGGGCGGTCGAGCGCAACCCGTCGCACTGATGAACGGTGGAAATGATTCTGGATCTGCTGGCCAAGGGCGCGACCTGGCAGGAAATTTCCATGGCCGAGCGGGCATTGAGGAATGAAGTTCGGCGTCGATCCGCACGGTCGATGGTTTTTTGACCGGTCGGTAGAACGGGCCGCGCCGCGCGTCCGGCCAGAATCGTAGGCGAGTGATGGGGGCATCCATGGAGAACACCGGGGCGTCGGTTGTCGTTAGGGGTCTGTTGAATGCATCTTTTTATAAGGCATGGGCGAGGTGAACTGATGATCCAAACGTATATTGACGCGGCGATGCGGCAGGCTCGCTATGAATTGATTCAGGATGACGAGCCGTACTATGGCGAAGTACCTGAATTGCCTGGAGTTTGGGCTACGGGCCGGACGCTGGAGCAATGTCGGCAAAATTTATTGGAGGCCGTGGATGGCTGGCTCCTGTTCAGGATCGCTCGGGGGATGTCGATTCCACCGCTCGGTGATACTCGGCTGGTCCTGCCACGAGAGATGACGGTTGCCTGGGCTGACCCCGGTATCTTGGCTGGATCTAGTTCGACGCCTGCGGGCTTTGGGATTCTCCGGTCCGTTTGAAGGAAGTAAACACCCGTATATGATGCGGGGTGATCGCGTGTTGACCGTACCCAACCCACACCGGGGCGATATCAGCATCGATCTGCTCAAGCGCATCCTGGATCGGGCGGGTGTGAGTCGCGATGAATGGTTAGCGAGCGAGGAGAGTTAGGAAACGGGAGTTAATATCTCGCCCTTGCCGGTCTGGGTGGACGAATGGGAGCATCCGGAGACCTTCTCGAATCCTGGGTTGTTGAAAGCTACCGCCCAGGAAGGGGTGTGGCTATCAGCGGCGAGCCCACGCCAGAGGCGTTGATGACCAAAGCCGTTCGCGAAGGCGGTGAAAGCGGTGCAATACCGCTCCCACCCCTCCTTCCCGAGTGAATCATCATCGGTCGTCGCGCATTCCGCTCCAAGGCGCTGAAGCGAAAGAGAACACCTGAACCCGTTGCTCAGAACCGGACGGGCGACGCTATCGCTTCCGTGCGGAAGAGGTCAAACAGACCGCGTTCCGCCTGGATGGCG
>REEE01000263.1 GCA_007695245.1 Candidatus Competibacteraceae bacterium
ACCAATAGATCGCATGATCGGTGAACTGCGCGGGATGCCGGCCCAGAAACAGCGGCTCATCGGGCCGCAACGCGAACCAGCGGAACCGCAGCCCCGCGTTCCGCAGGCCCTCGTACAGCGGGACGAAGGTCTCCATGCCGCTCGGATAGACCAGGAACACCGGCGCGATGCGGGCGGCGGCGTAGTCCCGCGTCAGTTCGGCGATCTGCCGCTCCACCATCGCCGCCGTGAAGGCCGGCTCCTGCGCCAGCACGGCCGGGGCATCAAGGAAGAACCGCATCTGATAGGTGTCGATATCGCGGGTGACCAGCGGCTCCGGCAGCCATTCGTAGCGGCCTTGTCGGGTGTTTCCCGAGAACGTGCGCGGGGCCGCTTGCAGCGCGGCGAGCACGGCGTCCTGATCCCAGCGCACGAGGCGATCCTCGACCACGAAGAAAAAGCGGGAGAACGGCGGGAAAAGATCCCGCTGCGGTTCCACGAAGCGCGGGGTGGAGATCGGGCGGGCGTCGGGATGCACGGAACTGTGGGTTCGATGCTGGAACGAGACCAGGGAAAACAGCGTGACGATCAGGATCACCGCCAGCAGGTTGGCGGCGATATCCAGAAACGCGCCCTGCACCGAGTCCTCACCGTCCATGACCGCCCTCCGGACTTCGCCATGCGGCCAGCAGGCGCTCGACCGCATCGGGCTGAGCGGACAGCGGCTGATACGCCAAGCGGAACACCGCCCGGCGCTCGCCCCGGTCGTGCAGCAGAGCGGTGAACCGGGCGAATTCTTCTTCAAACCGGCGTCGGGTTTCGAAGCAGTCCCCAGTCAGCGCGAAGACCAGATTGCGAATCCCCGCCTCCGGCCGTTCGGCCAGCGCGGCGAACAGGGCCGGGAACTGCCGCGCGCCGTAGGGCATCGGCGCGGCGGCGGGACCGGCATACAGCGTGACTTCGTTCTCGGCGACGCAGATCACCAGATCGTCGATGGCCAACTGCCGGCCGCTGGCCCGGGTCGCCGCTTCCTGCAGGGCGAACACCACGATCAGGATGCCGATCACGGCGAACACCAGATCGAGAAACGGCAGCAAGTTCAGGTTCGGAACCGGGTTGTCGGCAGCAAAACGGCGCATCAGGCGGACGCGGCGTGAAACCGGCGGTCGAGCAGGATCTGGTAATAGACCATATCCAGTTTTTGCGCCCGGGCGCGCAGGGCCAGCAGATACAGCATGGTGGGAATGACCAGCACCAATCCGATGAAAGTCGTGTCGAAGGCGAATTTCAGCCCGCCCAACACCGTACTGAGACCGCTCGCGGCGGCGGCCGGCGTCACCGCCTGTTCGAGTCCGCCGATGGCCTGGGTGATGCCGACCACGGTGCCGATGAATCCCAGCAACGGCAGCACCCAGATGGCGAAGCCGATGGGCGCGAAGTTGTGCTGGTGCTGCTGGCCCCGCAGCAGCAGAAAATAGTCGCTCAGGTGAGCGAAGTCTTCCCGCGAGCGGGCGTTGCCGTACCAGCGCCGCAGCGCGCCAGGAAAATCCTCATCGCCGTCGGCGCGCCGTCCGGACAGATAGCCGAGCCAGTCGAGCCACCGCGCGGCGCGTGAGTCGGCGACCGGACCGAAACGCTGTTGCAGGTGGCGGCGTTCGACGTGCAGGCCCAGGTAGTGCAAGGCGGCGTAGAGGGTGATCGCGAAAAACAGGCCGATCATGACCTGGCAATAGCCGTTGCCGAGATAACGGTGCAAACCCGCCGGCAGGGCCGCCAGCGCCTGGAAATGGGCGACGGTCAGCGCGGTGGCCAGCGCGATCAGGCTCGCCACCGTCAAGGGCAGAATAATTTGGCGCTCGGAGAACAGCCCACCGGCGCGGGCGATCTCCAGCGGTGGCGCGTCAACGCTCACCGGCCGCCGTCTCCAGTTGGGTTTCCAGCAGGTTGAGTTGACCCTCGATCCCGGCGCGAGTGGCCTGCAATTCGCCGAGCCGGGCGCTGGTTTCCGTGTAGAGCCGTTCGTAGCGGCGGCGCTCGTCCAGGGTCGGGGCCGCGTCGGCGTGGTTCAGCGTGGTCTCCGCCAAGCCGGCGAGGTGGTTCTGCAGCTCGTCCAGGGTGGTCAAGAGTTCCCGTACTTCCCGGACGCGCGCTTCCAGGACCGCCCGTTCGGAGTCCTGAAGGGCCGCCGCGCCCGGGTCGGCGGCAAACAGGGCGCTGCCTGGGAGCGCCAGGCTCAATGCCAACGTCAGGAGCGCGGCGCGCCCCCGACCGGCCAGGAGGGAATGCACGGCGCTCTCAAGGTTCACTGCGGAATCGGCGACTGCCGCGCGGCGTCCGCCGTCTTAACGATGGTTTGCATGTTCTCGTTCAAGCTGGTTAGATTGGCACCGACTTTTTGCATGCTTTCGATGGCCTTGTCGGCCTGGCCCAGCTCGTAGTAGGCCAGCACGATCTCGCGGTCGGATTCGATGGCGCGCATCAGCGCGACGGAGTTGGCGCGCTCGGTGCTGATCTGATTGCGCAGTTCCCGAGCGGTGTCGAGCCGGGCCTGCCAGCCTTGGGCGACGGGCAGAAACGCCGGATTGGACTC
>REEE01000040.1 GCA_007695245.1 Candidatus Competibacteraceae bacterium
CATAAGTCAAAAATTACCGGAACCGCCGGCTGCGTGCGGCAGAATCTGGCGCTCGCCGAGCTGTATGACTCGGACCGGGTCCGCTATCCGATGAAGCGCACCAACCCGAAAAAGGGCCGCGGCGAGGACCCGGGCTTCGTCAAGATCAGCTGGGAAGAGGCGATGGATACCTTCGCCGAGAAACTCATGGAGCTACGCCGCAAGGGTGAGCCGCACAAGTACATGACGACGCGTGGCCGGTACGGCTTCCTGAGCGGGATCATGCTGACTGACCTGCCCAAGATTATTGGTTCGCCGAATGACATTACGCACTCGGCGATCTGCGCTGAGGCGGACAAGTTCGGAGCGCTTTATATGGAGGGGTTTTGGGGCTACCGCCAGTACGACCTCAAGGCGAGCCGCTACCAGTTGGCCTTCGGTACGGACCCGATTGCCGCCAATCGCCAGGTGTCTTTTGCCGCCAAGGAATGGGGCAACATGCTCGATCATGCGATGGTGGCGGTCGTCGATCCGCGTTTCTCATCTTCAGCGCAGAAAGCCGATGAATGGCTGCCCGTCAAGCCGGGCGAGGACTCTGCGCTGGCGCTGGCCCTCGCCCACGTAATCCTGGTCGAAGGCCTCTGGCACAAGCCCTTCGTGGGTGATTTCGCGGACGGCAACAACGGCTTTGTCGCCGGACGCGTGGTTGACGAGGACAGTTTCCAGGAAATCCACACGCACGGCTTGGTGAAGTGGTGGAACCTCGAGTTGAAGGATCGGACGCCGGAGTGGGCTGCCGAGAAGACCGGGTTGCCGGTAGAGCAGATCTTCCGGGTGGCCCGCGGCCTTGGTGAGGCCGCTCCCCGAGTGGGAATCTGGCTGTCGCGCGGCATGCACATGACGACCCGCGGCGCTTATGCCTCAATGTGCGGACACGCCCTTGCTGGCCTGCTTGGCGCGGCCGACAGCGAAGGCGGCAGCATGCGCTTCAACTCAGTGCCCTTGGGCAAGTTGCCGGTTACCGACAAGTATCTTGATGAGCTGGCGCTGGCGGGCGCCAAGAAGGAAAAAATTGATCGCCGCGGCCGTCTCGAACTTCCGGCCCTCGCGGGCGGCAAGTCCGGCGGCGGTGTGGTCACCGGCCAGATTGCAGAATCGATTCTGACCGAAGATCCCTATGGCATCGAGGTCATGTTCAGCAGTTGGAACAACTTCACGTATGCCAACGCGCATGCCCTGGAGTTCGAGGAGGCGTACAAGAAAGTCCCGTTTCACGTCATCTCGACATTGAATCTATGCGAGACCACGATGTTGGCGGACATCGTGCTGCCGTCTGCACACAGCATGTTCGAACGCTGGAACGTGGTGGCTAATTCTGGCAACGGGTACGGTGTGGTCGGCATACAACAGCCCATGGTCAAGGTGGGTGATGTGCGTGACGACGAGGGCGAAATGCCCTGGCTGCTGGCGGAGGCGCTGGCGCGCAAGGGTTTCGCCGCGCCGCTGGAGTACCTCAAGAATGAATTCGTCGATCCCGAGACCGGCGCGCGCCCGACCAATGGCAAGGAGCTGGCGCTGATCTGCGTCAAGATGATGACCTATCCCTTCTGGGGACCTGGTCAGAACACGGGTGGCGACGAGTTCTCCGGCTGGAACGAATTCCTCAAGGTCGGTACCTGGAACAGCGATCGCTACAAGTTCCGCTCCAAATGGAGCAACATGGGAACGAAGACCGGCAAGTTCGAGTTCTACAGCGAGGGCCTGAAGGATGCCCTCGAAAGCCATGCCGGCAGGCACAACGTCGATGTCGACAAGGTCCTCGAGGTCTGCAACTACGAAGCTCGGGGAGAGCTCGCCTTCATCCCTCACTATGAGGCGCCGCGGCGCTACGGCAGCGAGAGTGAGTATCCGATGCTGTTGGTCGACCACAAGCACAAGCTCAATCGCGAAGGCCGTGGTTGCAACCATGCCTGGTACGTGGGCGAACGTGATGTGGAGCCCGGGGACATCAAGTTCGAGGATGCCGCCAAGTTCAATCCCATTGACGCGAAGAAGCTCGGCATCCGCACCGGTGATGACATCCGCATTACCAGCGAGACTGCTTCGTTCACCTGCAAGGCCAGCGTCTGGGAGGGGGTCCGACCGGGCTGCGTGATCAAGGCATACGGCATGGGCCACTGGGCCTACGGACGGCATGTCTCGAAGAATTTCGGCCGCGCCGCCGTGGGCGGCAACAACAACGAACTGATTCCCCGTGATTTCGACCGTCTGTCCGGTTCTTCAGTGTTCTACGGGCAAATCGGCGTCCGCGTTGAAAAGATTTGAGCGTCCAGGAGACAAGCAATGGGTTACGGCATGGTTATCGATCAACAACTCTGCGTGGGTTGCGCGGCGTGCACGATCGCCTGCAAGGCGGAGAACAACACGCCTGTCGGCTTCAACTGGTGCGACAAGATCACCCGTACCGAGGGAACCTTCCCCAACGTGCGCTACGAGTACATCTCCACGATGTGCAACCACTGCGACAACGCCCCCTGCGCGCAAGCGTGCCCGACGCGGGCCATGTACAAGGATCGCGAAACCGGC
>REEE01000195.1 GCA_007695245.1 Candidatus Competibacteraceae bacterium
GTTAATGGTCTACGCGGGTCTGGCCTGGATCGTTTTCCCGGCCCGGGTCCGCGCGCGCGCGGCCGTCCGCGGCCGGCCGACGCCGCCGATCGGGGGCCGGTGCTGGGGGGTGTTCCTGGCGCTGGCGGCGGGCGATCTGCTGCTCGCGCAAGTCCCTTACGCGATGCTCCGTTGAGGGGGACGCGATGGCGGTCAGCAGCGTGTTGGAAGGGTACCTGACGATCTACGGCTGGCAGGTGTACGCCACGCTTTTTTTGCTGCTGGTCGGCGCCGGCGCGGTGCTCTACCCGGTGGCCCGCCTGGTGTTCGACGCCGCTTTGGGGTACGCCGAGGGTCGGGACGATCCGGAGACCGGCGCCCGCGGATTGATCGCCCGGCTGCTGGTGTACGTCCTGGTGCTGGTGCTGGGATTGATCCCGATCGTACCGCTGGAGGTCGCCGCCGTCAGCGCCCAAAACCGCTGCGGGAGCGAGGGGTTGGCGGCCCTGGGGGAGCGCCACGCGGCGTTGCGGGGATCGGACTACGGCTTCGGCGACCTCGGCGCGGCGCGGGTGCCGCTGCTGCCGTATCTGGCCATGGTGCTGGCCTCGGGCTTCAACGCCGTGCTGTATCACACGACGCCCTGTCTGCCGGATCTGACCAAGCTCAATCTGGCCATGAACACCCTGGATTTCGGCGCCGCCGAGGATCCCAACGCGCTGCGCGCCGCCGTGGAGCGCTTCGAGCGGGAATGCGGGGAGCGCGCGCGCAAGATCGCCCTCGACTACCTGACCGGCCGGTTCGGTCCCGAGGGGCAGCAGCTCATGGAGGAGCGCTTGCGAACCCAGGCGACGACCGAGGCGGAGCGCCGCAAGCAATTGGTGTATTTCGGCTCCCGCTTCTATCGAGAGGTGTTCTACCGGGGCTGCGCCGGCGGCGGCGACCTGACCACGCCCGCCGGGCGCTTGTGCAACATGACGCCGCTGCGCGCCCGGGAACCGGTGGACGGGTTTCCCTACGACCCGGTTCGGGACAGCGACGCCAGCGCCTATCAAGCCGCCACCGGGCAGGGGTTTCCCACCTGCGAGCAATGGTGGAGCGATCCGGCCCACGGGCTGTTCGCCCAACTGGTGGCGGCGGGCGGTAGGGATCTGCACGACAAGGCGGCCCGCCTCGGCGTCCGCGCCGCCGGCTGCGCCTGGCCTTCGATCGGCTTCCCCGTCGGCTGCGACCTGGCCGGCGCGATCGAGAACGGCCGGGAGGTGGTGGTCGAGCAGATGCTGCTGGCCGGCAAGCGGCAGCTCGGGCGCCACGCGCCGGAGGTGGGCTGGGGAACCGGCCTCGCCGCCGCCGGCCTGTTCGCGTTCAGCGACGTGGGCCAAAACCTCGCCGCGCAGGCGGCGGGTTATTTCGCGACGGTGTACGCCATGAAGATCGGCTCGGGCCTGCTGCAACCGTTCCTGCTGATGACCGTGTTCGTGCTGTGGGGGGTGTTTCTGGTGATCGGCGAGATGCGCGGCATGGCCCTGGTGAAGGGGCTGATGCTGATCTTCCTGCTGAGCATCCTCCCGGGGTTATGGGATCTCGCCGACTACATCGACGATCGGTTGTTCCTGGCCCTGTACCCCACCGCGCCGCCCTTGAGCGTCGCCGGCATCCCCGCCGAGCTCATGGCGGATCACTCCACGGTCGAGCGCGTCCTGCTGCTGTTCGTGACGATGGTCTTTTACCTGCTGTTCCCGCTGTTGATGCTGTATCTGATCGCGGAGGCGGGGGGGCCGACTACGGGAGTAAACATCGCGGATCGGGGCATGCACGGCCCGGCCCGCGAGTTGGGCGGGACGGCGGGCGGCGCGGTGGCGCGCACCCGCTTCCGCATTCCGTCCCGCCGCGGATGAGGGGGGAACCAATGGTCAAGAACTCATTGGCGGTCATGGTAGATGTTGCCGGGCAAGTGTTTGTAAAACACATCGTAACGCCTTTGGTAGAGGGTCGGCCCGGGACACGGATCGAAGCGTTCGACCTCTTCCCGCTCGCATTCGGCGTCCGCGCCGCCCGACCGACACGCCGCCAGCACCAGCGCGGCCAGCACCGCGCCGCCGAGCAGGCCGGGCAAGCCGTGATGCGCCAGCAACCACAGCGCGCAGGCCGCCAGCCACGCCAGCGCCGCGTAGAAACGAATTCTTCTCAGCACGCCCATCGCGCGTCTCCTTCCGGTCGTCGGGCGATGAGCTACCACACCTTGTCGTGCAAAGTCAATCATTCAATCAGTGGAGGAGGCACTCCGGTGGATGACCGATATCGCCAGATCGAACGGCACCTAGAGGAACTGCGCCAAGACCGCCTGCGCGAGGAACGCGAACAGCAGTTGCGCGAGGAACGCGAACAGCAGTTGCGCGAGGAGCGCGAGGACCGTCGGCGCGAGGACCGCGCGGAAGCCGTACCCGACCGGCCCGGCAGCCGCGCTTGGGCGATGTTCGAGCGGCTCTGGCTGCGGGAGCGCTGGGGATTCGACGCGCCGTACGCCGGCGCGCCCCGCCGGCCCCGCCGGCCGCGCCGGGCGCGCGGGCGGCGGGGCTAGGGCGCGGCCGGAATGGCCCAGTACCCCATCGAAGCCCTGCTGCGGCCGCCGGTCGAGTGGTCGAGCAGCCTGGCGGCGGCCAGCCTGGCGGCGATCGCCCTGCGGGCGCCGGACCTGTTGCTGGCGAACCTGCCGGTGGCGCGCGGGCTGGCGCTGGCGCTGGGCGGGTTCGCGGTGTGGCGCTTCCTCCAAGGCTGGCGCGTGGTGCGCTACCAGCGCGGGTTGCGCCGCATCCCCCCCTACCGCATCGCCGCCCGCGCGCTCGATCCGGACCCCGCGGGCCTGTTCCTGGGGCGCGGGTTCCGCTGGACGGCGCGACACACCCAGCGGCTCTGGGACGCCACCCGGGCGGACAACCGGTGCTACGTGGAACCGCGCGGTCGGGGGTGGTGGCCGGGGCGGGAGCCGTTGCCGAGCGGCCTGCCCGCCCTGCACGGGGTGGGCTTGCTGGAAGGCGAGGGCCGGGTGGTCCTCCCGCACCCCGAGCGACAGGGGCATGTGTTTTACGTCGGCACCACCGGCGTCGGCAAGACCCGCGCGGCGGAGCTGGCCCTGGCCCAGGATATCCGGCGGGGCCACCCGGTGATTTGCTTGGACCCGAAAGGCGATCCGGATTTGTTCCGGCGCCTGCACGCCGAGGCGGTCCGCGCGGGCCGGCCGTCGTACTTTTTCCATCTCGGCTACCCCGACCACTCGGCGCGCTATAACCCGGTCGGCCGGTTCAACCGCATCACCGAGGTGGCCACCCGGATCGCCAACCAGTTGCCCGCGCAGGGCAACGCCGAGGCGTTCCGGCAGTTCGCCTGGCTGTTCACCCACGTGATCGCGCGGGCGCTGGTCGCCTTGGGCGAACGCCCGGACTACCGCAAGACCCTTCAGTCCATGAACAACATCGAACCGCTGCTGGTGCGCTACTTCGAATGGTGGTTGGACCGCGCGGGGCCGGCGGACTGGCGGGCGCGGGCGGGCGCGGACGGGGCCGGGCCGGACCCGCGGGCCGGGGTGGCGCGCCATCTCAAGGGCCGCGACCCGCGCGCGCTCCAGTTGGTGCAGTTCTACAAGGCTCAGGAACTGTACGATCCGACCGCCGACGGGCTGCGGCGGGCCTTCGAATACGAGAAAACCTTTTTCGACAAGATTTCGGTCGCCGTCCAGCCGCTGTTGGAAAAACTGCTGTCCGGGCGGGTCGGCGAGCTCATCAACCCCGATTACGCCGACCTGGAGGACCCGCGGCCGATCCTGGACTGGGCGACCGCGATCCGCCAGCGGGCGGTGGTCTACTGCGGGTTCGACGCGCTCACCGACGCGGAAGTCGCCGCCGCGACCAGCCAAGGCATGCTGGCCGATCTGGTCGCCTACGCCGGCGAGCTGTACAAGCACGGTCTGGGCGAGAACCTGGCGGTCCCGGAACCCCTGCCCGAAACCTGCATCCACCTCGACGAGTTCGCGGAGCTGGCGCGCGGTCCCGAAATCGTCCAGGCTCTCAACAAGGGGCGCGGCGCCGGGCTGCGCTTTTCGATCTACACCCAAACGCTGGCCGACGTGGCCGCCGGGCTGGGCAACCGCGACCGCGCCGCCCAATTGGTCGGCAACGCCAGCAACACCGTCGTGATGCTGCGGGTGGCCGATCTGGCGACCGCCGAATGGGTCAGCCGCCGGCTGGAAACGGTCGAGGTGAACATGCTGACGCGGGTCACCAGCGCGACCGATTCCTCGCTGCCCGACTCGCCGGTGCATTTCACCAGCTCCACCCAGGAACGGCAGACCAGCCAGACCACCCCGCTGCTGGAGCCGGGCTTTCTGATGCAGCTCCCGCGCGGCCACGCCTTCGTGTTGATGGGCGGCGGCCAGCTCTACAAGGTGCGGTTTCCCGAGATCGCCGATCCGCCTCCCCGGCTGCCGGACGATCTGGACGCCATCGCCCGCGACATGGCCCGCCGCTACCACCGCGGCGCCGTCGCGGCGCCGCCGGAGGACTCGGTCAACCGCGCGGCGTTGTGGGGGCCGGCGCCGGCGGACCCGCCCGACCCCCGCGCTCCCCCTTGGGGGACGCCGGACGCTCCGCCCGGCGCTCCGCCCGGCGCGCCGCCGCCGTGAGGGCGCCGCGGGAGTACGAACCGCCGTCCCGGCGGCCGTGGAGCGCGGCGGGCCTGGCGGACCTCGTCGGGTCGGCCGCGGCGGTGGTCCTGCTCGGCTGGACGCTCTCGATCGGGCTGGAGTGGCTCGGGATGGCGTTCGATTGGTGGGATCCGCCGGGCGCCGCGCACAGCCGCGCGCTGCTGCGCGCCGAACTGGACTGGCTGGGCCGGGATTTCCCGGCGGTCGTGGACCGGGCCGAGCGGGGGGCCGCGCTGGGGTATCGGTGGAGCGGGTTGGCGGCGCTCGCGCGCTGGTTGGTGGTCCCGCCGTCCGGCGGGGTGCTGGACCCGCTCCGCGTTGCGCTGCTCGGGTTCGGCGAGTACGTCCTGGCGGCGGCCTACATCACCCAGCTGACCGGGGTCCGCCTGACGGTGGTGGCGCTCGCGCTGCCGGCCTTCGCCGCGGCCGGCCTGCTGGGCGCGATCGACGGCCTGGTGCAGCGCGACCTGCGTCGGTTCGGCGGGGGTGCCGAATCGGGCTTTCTGTACCACCACCTGAAAACCCTGCTGCGGCCCCTGTTCGCGGGACCGGTCCTGATTTATCTGGTTTCCCCGTGGGCGCTGCACCCCACGCTGGTGTTCGTGCCGCCCGCGCTGCTCTTCGGCTACTTCGTGCGGCACACCCTGTCGCGGTTTAAGAAATACCTCTAGAGGATGAATCATGAGCGACGCCAACGCGCCCAATCCCGTGCCGATCGTCCTGGCGCTCGCGCTGGCCGCGTGGGCGCTCTGGTGGTGGCTGTGAACGCCGCCGCGTCCGGCCGGCCGACGCCGATCGCCGCGGGGCGCGCGCTGCTGGCCGACTGTGGGGCCGCTTTGGACCGGGTGCGGAACCTGTCGGGCAGCTCGCCCGTCCAGTTCGCCGCGGCTTACGCCCCGCTGGCCGAAAATGTGGCGGAGTACGTCCAGCGCCTGCCGGCCGTCGGGGACCCGGAGCCGACGATCCTGGCCGCGCGCCTGCGCCGGGCCGAGGGCGCCCTGGCGCGGCGGCGCGCGCGCCTCCTGCCGCCGGACGCCGACCCGGAGCGCATCGCCCGGGAGGCGGATCTGTGGACCTACGTCGCGTTCGGCCTGGCGCTGCTCCGCGGCCTGGCGCGGGACCTGGACGCCTGGTCCGTCGCGCTGTGGACGGCCGACCGGCGGCCGCTCGGGCTCTGGCGGCCGTGGGAAGCCCCGCGGGGTCTGGCGCGGGTGGCGGGCGCGGCCGCCTACACCGTGGACCGCCATCGCGACCCCCCGGGCGGGGACTGGACCCCGCTGGTGGCCGGCGCCCTCATGCCCGCGGACGGGCTCCATTGGCTGTGGCGCGAGCCGGCCGTGCTGGCGGTCTGGGCGCGCGCGCTGACGGCCGAACTCCCCGCCGAACTGGCGTCCTGGTTCGACGATCCCACTCGCTCGCCTTGGAGAGCACCCCCATGTCCCTGAATGCCCCCATTGCGTCCCGCAGCCGCGCGGTGACGCGCTACCCCCTGACCCTGGCGACGCACGTCGGGATCAAAACCTATAACCGCACCTTCGGGCGCGTCGAGGCCGCGCTGTATCTGGCCGAGGTCGTGGCGCACGTGCAAGGCCGGGCCAGCGCCGCGTACGCCCCGGAAATCGCCCAGGTCAACGACGCCATCGCCCGCGAGCTGGCGCGGTTGGAGGCCTTCGCCACCGCGGAATCTCGCTGGATCGCGCGGACCTTGAACCGGGCCGGGCCGCCGGACGCGATCCGCTACACCGAGCCCGCTCGCGTCGACCTGACGATGCGCACCCCGCGGGCGCGGCGCTACGCCGCGCTGCTGGCGCTGCAGGAAGAGACGCTCCGCGCCCTGGACGTCGCCTGGTACGCCGAAGCGCTGGCCACCCGCGATCACCTCGCGCGCGGCGACCTCCTGTTTCGCCACTTCCACCGCGCCTGCGGGGTCATCGAGCGGCTGGCGCGCGGGCTGGCGCGGCGGGTGCGCGACGACACGGCGACCCCCGGTTACCGAGACATGCTGGTCAAACGCACCGGCCGCGGCCCGCAGCGGGACGAGCCACCGGAACCGGCGGACGCCGCCGCAGACACCGAGACCATGACGCCCGACGAATCCGCCAGCCTGCGGGCGACGGAAGCCCTGGTGGCGGATTGGAGCGCGCCGTCGGCCGGCGCGGAATACGAGGAACCGACGGCGCCCGCCGAACCGGGGGAACCGCTCGTGGTTGGAGAGGACACCGTCGGCCCGATCCTCGGGGAAGGAGGGAAGGACGCGGTGGCCGGGGAGGTCTCCATTGAGGGTGCCGTGGCCGAGGCGGTTTCCATTGAGAGCGCGACGGCCGGCGAAGTCGCCGCCGAGGACGCGGTGGTCAGGGTGGCCGGGGCGGTCTCCATCGGGGACGCGGCGATCGAGGACGCGGTTCCGGCGGCCGGGGACGCCCCGCCCACCGCGGGCGAGGAGGACGCGACCCCGGACGCGCCGCCGGCGCCGGAGGGGGAGCCCCGGCGGCGCCGGCTGCGGGAGGTCTTGAATAGCGGGAGGGCAGTCGCTTGAACCGGCGCGCGATTTTCGTGTGCAGTCAGAAGGGCGGGGCGGGGAAAACCACCTTCGCCCGGGCGCTGGTGGACGTGCTGCGCTGCGAAGGCCACACGGTGGCCGCCTACGACGCCGACGGCCACGTCGGGCAGTTGTTCCAGCATCACGGCCTGCGGGATGCCGGCGGCGCGTTGCTGCCGGGGCAGGACCCCTGCGTCGGCTGCGGCTTTTTCAACATCCGCGACGACGACGATCGCGACCTGTTGCTGAACGCCCTGACGACCGCGCCGCCCCTCATTCTGTTCGACCTGCCGGGCGGGGTGGTCGGCGAGCTGGGCAAGGTGCTGGATCACGGCGCCGCGCCGCGCGGCTTGTTCGACGAATACCGCGATCAAGGCTACGCCGTCACCGTCGTCGTGGTGATGACCCCGGTTCAGGCTTCGGTGCGCACGGTCCAGCACAGCATCGACGCCTTCGGTGAGACCGTCGACTACGTGGCCGTGCTCAATCTGGCCTTCGGCGACCGAGAGGCGTTCGTCCTGTTCGACGGCTGCGATCGGGACGGGCTGCGCCTGCCGACCAGCCGGGGCAAGCACGCCTTGCACGCGTGCGGGGGCGCGATCATCACCCTGCCCGCCCTCCACCCGCGGACCTATGCGTTGCTGGACATCCACAATCTCGGCTTCGTCGAGGCCGCCCAAGACCGGGGACCGGGCGCCCGGCTTCCCGCGGCCGACCGGGCGCGGGTGCGTCGTTGGCTGCACGAGTTCGACGGGCAACTGGTCCCGGCCCGCCACCTGCTCGGCTTCGCCGCGGGGGACGCCGCCGCGCCCGCCCCGGAAGCCGCCGCCTGACCCTCACCCCGCCCCGAGGCGCAAACCCCCCATGACCGATCCCTCCCCCCCGGCCGCCGTGACCGGCGAGCAGCGAGAGGCCTTTCAGAACGTCCGCCGGCCCGGTCCGCCGCGCCGGACGGACAAGGAGAAGGTGCGCGCGCTGCTGGACCAGATCGGGGCCAAGCGCGCCGCCGGCTGGTCGTATGCGGAGATCCACCAAGCCTTGGTGGAGACCGTGGGATTCCAGGGCACTCGCCAGACGCTGTACAACTATGTGTGGGAATTGTCCTCCCGCAAAAGGGCGGCGGGGGAGCCGCGCCGCCGCCGGTCGGTTCGGAACCCGCTGGAAGATGCCTCGCCGGTCGGCGAGGATCGACTCAAAGGCCAAACCTTGGTCGAGCGTCTGAACGAACCACTTTGATCTCGCGAATGACTCGACTTTTACCGAAAGTTCACTCGTTTTTACCGGCGATTTACGCGGGAACCCTGCCGGTTTCCTTGCATTTTACCGGCGGTTTACTTGGGTTTTACCTTTTACGTTTTACCTGGCGTTTCACTGGATTTTCACTAGAGATTTACGCGGGAATTCTGCCGGGTTCCTCGAGATTTACCGAAAGTTCACTCGTTTTTACCGGCGATTTAAGTGGGAACCCTGCCGGCTTACATGAGTTTTACCCGTCTTTTCACTGGCTTTTTACCAGAAATTTACTCGTTGATTTCCCCAGTGGTTGCTTGTAGTTTTATAAAATTATGATAATTTTCTTTTTTTATCTTTATGGTGGCGAGCGCGGTGAGATCGGTGCGAACGGTTACATCTTGAGCTCTCTTTTTTCCGGACTAAAGTTGGTTGCCACGATTTGTTAATCAGTTTCATGTGGAGTGCGGATTCCAAAATGGTTGGTCCGATAACCCCGATGGCTGACAATGGGACTCTCCAGCGGAGGCCGGTGGACAGAGAGGAACATAAAACTTTTTAATCGGTTGTTTTTCCGCTTTAAATACTCTAAACAATACGGTAAACCACCGGTAAACTCACCAATATTCTTTGACGGATGCGCGCGTTTTTGTTTCACTAACGCCCGACGCTTTCAAACGGTCCCGGTCCCGTCACCGATCGGGGGTTGTGTTGCCCGACCCACTCAACGAACGGGCGCAGTACTGTTGCGGGGGCGGTGCCGGCCCGACGAACGACCGGCTCCGGCAGTGGCCCTACTGCTTCATCAAGGTGGGCGGGAGAGTGAGACGCGGAAGTGGAGGTTGAGGTGGTATGGCCGGTGAAATCGATGTGAAACCCGGGTACACCCCGGACGACGTGGCGGCGCTGATCGAGGCGCTGCGCGGGATGGTGGAGCTGGAAGACGGGGAGCTGTACACCCTGCGGAAAGGGAAGCTACACCACGTGGTCCGACGCGACGAGGAAAACGGGTTGCGGCGGATCATGGTCATGGAGGAAGCCCACGCCGCGGCCCAGCTCATGGCCCGGCGGCTGCGCCAGGGGATGCGCGGCTATCGGCCCGATCCGGCGCTGGTGGCTTCGGCGTGCGTGATGCACGCGATGGAAGCGCTGAAGCCCGCGGACGCCGACGCCATCGTCATGAATTATCTCCAGCGGTTGTTCGCGTGCGCCCGACCGGCGCCGGGTGAGGACGCCGCGTCCCCGTCGGACGCGGAGAGCGCTGCCGAGACGGGCCAACGGGCCGTCCCGGCGACCCGCCCGACCGGTGGCCAGGCCCGCAACGCGCGTGGCGCGCCAACCGCAACCTGACGGAACCGCCGCCAGCTCTCGGGGAGCCGACCGAACCCGCAAGCGACCGACGGTCGCGGCGATCGGGTAGGGGTTCGCGGACGATGCGCTGAGGTCTCGCGATCGTTCGGACAGGCGAGGAGCAGAAGCAGTCCTCGGTCCGGTTTCACGATGTTGGAACCGCCCGAACGTTCGGGATGGACGTTGGGGAGCGAACGGTCTTGGGGCAAGACCCTCGCTGCGTGTAGAGCCCTCACGGGATGCCCTCTGTTGGGTGGGTATCGTTAGAGATGAAGCTTTAAAGAAAGGTTGTTGCATGGCGACCGCAAAATCCGTGGGCCGCGCCGCCGGTGCCGGCCCCCCCGCCTCCCGGCCTCCGGGCCGGCGCGGGCGGGCCTTCGCCTCGCTCAACGCGCTGCTGAAACAGCATTTGCGCCGCAGCGCCGACGGGCGCAAAGTGGTGAGCCACGCCACCATCAACGACCGCTCGGAGTTTTTCTCCCGGATGGTGCGGGAGCTGCATGACCTGGGCTACAAGCTCGCCGACGTGCGCCGTCTCAAGCCCAAGCATGTGGAAGCGCTCATGAAGCGCTGGGAGGCGGCGGAGCTGTCGGCCTCGACGCTGCAAAAGCGGTTTTCTTATCTGACCTTGTTGTGCGGCTGGATCGGCAAGAAGAGCATGTTGCGCCCCGGCTCGACCTATCTCGAAGACCCGGACCGGTACCGCCGCGAGTACGCCGCCGACCGGGATCGGTCCTGGACGGGGGCCGGGGTCGACCCGCTGGAAAAAATCGCCGAGATCGAGCGGGACGACCCGGCCGTGGCGCGGGTCCTGCGCCTGCAACACGCTTTCGGGCTGCGGATTCAGGAGGCCTCGCTGCTGAACCCGGCGCGCGACCGGACGGACGAGACGCAGCTGCGGGTGGTGGCCGGCACCAAGGGCGGGCGGCCCCGGGCGGTCCCGATCGAAACCGACGCCCAGCGGGCGGTGCTGGCGGAAGCGGCGCGCCAGGCCGAGCGCACCCGGCGGTCGATGATTCCCCCCGAATACGATCTGAAGCAGTGGCTCAAGCACTGCTATCACGTCCTGGCCCGCCACGGGGTCACCCGCAAGGACGGCCTGGTCGGCCACGGCCTGCGCCACCAGTACGCCAACGACCGCTACGAGGAGCTGACCGGCGAACCCGCGCCGGTGCGCGGCGGCGGGCCGGTGGCGGACGCGGACGACCGGAACGCCCGGTGCGACGTGACCGCCCGGCTCGGCCACGCCCGGCCGTCGATCACCACCGCATACTACGGCAAGGAGCGCCCGGCGCCGGCCGCGACGCCGGAGGAACGCCAGCGCTTCCTGCAAGAACAGCGCGTCCAGCGCCGGCTGCTGGTCGAACGCCTGAAGGACCGTATCGGCGCGCGCCAGAACGGTCGGGGTCCGGTCGGGGCGGGCACGCTGGCCTTGCGCGGGCGGCTGCTCCAGGGAATGCTGGCGACCCTGGCCAAGCACGGCGCGCCGTTGCACACCCCCGACGCGCTGGGCGAGTCCCACATCGATCTCCTGCTCGCCCACTGGCGGGCCAGCCCCACGCTCAGCCCGGCCAGCGCCCGCAACCAGGTGCAATTGCTCGCCCAACTGTGCGGCTGGCTGGACCGGCCCGACCTGGCGGCCCGGGTCCGCGCGGCCTGGAAAACCGCCGGCGCATCCCCCCTCTCGCACCCTCGGCCCTGGAGCGAGGCACGGATTCAGGAGCGGCTGCAGGCCATCCGCGACCGCGACCCGCGCGCGGCCCTGCACCTGGAATTGGTGCGGGTGGTGGGCCTGACTCACCGGCAGGCGGGGATGCTGCAACCGGCGGCGGCCTTCCGGGACGGGGTCTTGGACGTCCTCTGGGAAACGCCGCCGGATCGGGTCCTGCGCTACCCCATCGCCGGCGCGCGCCAGCGGGCGGTGCTGGACCACGCCCTGGCGTTGCTGCCCGCCCCCGACGAGCGCGTCTGTCCGCCGGGGCTGAGCCTGCCGAGCTGGCTGGCGCGGGTCTATCACGTGCTGCGCGCGGTCGGGGGGATCGGCGTGCCGGGCGAGCCGACCCTGGCCGACCTGAAAGATCCCGAAGCGCCGACGCCGACCGCGCTGCCCCGCGAGGCGTATCTCCTGGCGCGCGCCGGGTTGGCGGCCCCGAAGCCGCGCTAGCGCGAGCCGCCGGGACCGCGAAGTGAAAATGGAATTGCCGCCTTCAATCTATCTTGCGGAGCCGATCGAGCAACCGGTCGCCCGCCCGCCGCCGGGGGCGAGAGGCGAGCGGTCCGGAGGCTTTTCCCCGCGCGAAGGTCCCCATGAATGGGACGAACGCGCGCAAGAGGTTGAATCCGGATGGGAGTCTGAAGGGTCAACCCGTCGCTGCGGGACAGGCGTACCTCTTCGCCGTCAGCGCATTTGAGAATGACCACCCCGTCCGGCGGCGATGCACTTGCGCGCGCGAGACGCCGCCCGTCCCGAACGACCGGTGAAACCAAAGGCGCCGTACGCCACGAGCGAGGGCGGCTCTCGCGATCTCGACCGACACCGAGGTAGGGGTTGCTCGATCGATGGAGCGGCAACTACGCCGCTATTCTCGAGCATTACCACGGTCAGGGCCTCCACCCGTTCCGAACCGCCGAAGCCGACTGGCGCGCCGAAATCGTCGGCCAGCAGTCGTTCGAGGACGCGGCGGCGGCGGACCCCGACAGCGCGTTCCTGGCGCCGATTGACCACACCACCGTGCCAGTATGAAGAGAAGATAAGGAGTCTCTGATCGGGAACGGCCGCTGGTTGAGGTGCTCGGGGAACTGCGGGCGGTGTCGGCGTCCTGGCCGGGCGAACGGTCCAATCGGCTGGCGTTCAACTCGCCCGCCCCGGAACCCTGATCGATAGATTGACTCATTTCTTCACTGACTCATTTGCTGGTTCACTCACAACCACGTCCGTCACATCGTCATTTCGCCTATGCCCGCCAGGAAAAAATCCGATGCCCGAACGCCGTATCGAACCCGACGCCGCCGGCGCGATCATCCTGGAACGCTTGGCCGCCATCGAACAAACTGAAGCGGTCCGCATCCTGTACGCCTGCGAGTCCGGCAGCCGGGCCTGGGGCTTCGCCTCGCCCGACAGCGATTACGACGTGCGCTTCATTTATGTCCGCCCGCGCGACTGGTATCTGAGCATCGACCTGGCGCATCGCCGCGACGTGATCGAGCGCCCCATCGAGGGCGTGCTGGACATCAACGGCTGGGACCTGCGCAAGGCGCTGCAACTGATGCGCAAATCCAACCCGCCGTTGTTCGAGTGGCTGCATTCGCCCCGGGTCTATCGGGCGCAAGCGGGGTTCCGGGAGGCGATGGCGGCGCTGACGCCCGCCTACTACTCCCCGACCGGCTGCGCCTGGCACTACCTGCACATGGCGCGCGGCAACGATCGGGACTATCTGCACGGCGACCGGGTGCGGTTGAAGAAATACCTGTACGTGTTGCGCCCGCTGCTGGCGGTGCGCTGGCTGGAAAGCCGCCGGGGCGTCGTGCCGATGCCGTTCCGCGAACTGGTGGAGACGTTGATCCCGCCCGGCGAATTGCGCGACGCCATCGAGCGCTTGCTGAGACTCAAGCAAGGCGGCGAAGAACTGGCTTGGGGGCCGCGCATTCCGGTTTTGAGCGACTGGATCAAGGCGGAACTGGCGCGGCTGGCGGCGGGTCCCGCCGCGCTGGCGCCCGCGGCCAAACCGGACCCGGAACCGCTCGATGCCGTGTTTCGGGCGTGGCTGGCGGAAGCAACCGCCGCGCCCCATCAAAGTTCATCGTGCGGATGACCTCGGCGCGGTTTGCGTCAACCAGCCATCCAT
>REEE01000001.1 GCA_007695245.1 Candidatus Competibacteraceae bacterium
CGGCCGACCTGACCATGCCGGCGCGCGGCGAGCTGTGGGTGACCATGCAGCCCGTAACGTCGAGCCCGCCGTCGCCGGAGCGGCCGGTCTATCAGGCGCGCTGGCAGGCGCTCTGAGAGGCCGCCGGGCAAAACCACTGCTTGAGAGGCCGTCAATCCTTCTATCGCCGGTCTCATCGTCGGGGATGGGAACCGCCTGATCGCTCGGTTGCATGGCCACTGACGCAACGCGACCGTCTTCACCATGGAGCAAAATCCGATGATCATCCTTCGTCATAGTGTCGTAGCCCTGGCCCTGATTTTTTCCCTGCTGGCGGCCGCGGCGGCCTGGACGGCCGAAGGGCCGAGCCAGTGGCAACGGGAATGGCCGCGCACCGACTTCTCCCAAACTCGGGTTGATTGGGCGGAAATCCAGTCGGGCGGACCGCCGAAGGACGGCATTCCCTCAATCGATCGACCGCGATTCGCGCCGCTCGCTGAAGTCACCGATCTAAAGTCCGAAGAACCCGTGATCTCGCTCGTCATCGCCGGCGAGGCGCGCGCCTATCCGTTGCGCATCCTGATGTGGCACGAGATCGTCAACGACGTGGTGGCCGGGATTCCCGTGGCCGTCACCTATTGTCCGCTGTGCAACACCTCCATCGTGTTCGACCGACGCCTGGACGGGCGAATTCTGGACTTCGGCACGACTGGCAAGTTGCGCCATTCCGATCTGGTGATGTACGACCGCCAGACCGAAAGCTGGTGGCAGCAATTCGGCGGCGACGCCATCGTCGGCGAACTGACGGGCCGGTCGCTGGAGATGCTGCCCTCGCGCTTGGAATCCTTCGCCAGCTTTCGCGAGCGCGCGCCGGCCGGCCGGGTGTTGATCCCGGATCGTCCGGGTTCGCGGGCTTACGGAACCAATCCCTACGTGGGCTACGATCGGGCGACGCGACCCTTTCTGTTCACCGGCCGACTGCCGGAGGGCGTTGCGGCGATGATGCGGGTGGTGGCGGTGGGCGAGCGGGCGTGGGCGCTGCCCCTGGTGCGCGAACGCGAACTGATCGAGGCCGACGGCTTACGCATCCATTGGCGGCCGGGGCAGGTCTCGGCGCTCGACACGGCGGATATCACGCAAGGCGCGGAGGTCGGCAACGTGGTCGTGCAGCGCCAGGGTGAGGACGTCCCTTACGTGGTCACCTTCGCCTTTGCGTTCTTCGCATTCCATCCCGACGGTGTGTTGCATACCGAGGAGGGGCCGATCCGTCAGCGGCCCGCGAGCGAACAACGCGGAAGATGAGACCGATGATCGCGCGGCGGTTGCGCGGTTCGATGCCGAGCATTTTCTGACCAACCGGCGCGGCGACCCCGAACCGCGCGGCTGAGAACGCCGGGGCGGTTGGGTTCCCCCCGCCCGCGGGGTAAGATGCGGTATCTCACATCTCTACCCGAACCCCCCGCCGCCATGCTCAAACTCCCCATCGGCCTGCAAAACCTGCGCGAGATGCGCACCGAAGGCTATGCCTACGTCGATAAAACCCCCTTCGTCGCCCAACTGGCCGAGCAAGGCAAATACTACTTCCTGGCCCGGCCCCGCCGCTTCGGCAAGAGCCTGTTCGTCGATACCCTGGCCGAAGCCTTCGCCGGGAGTCGGGAGCTGTTCGCGGGGCTGTATCTGGAACACCACTGGGATTGGAGCCGTTCCTATCCGGTGCTGCGCTTCGATTTCAGTCCCGGCGTGCTCCCCGACCGGGCGTTGCTGGACGAAACCCTGCTCAGCCAGGTGCGCTCCAACCAGGAACGCTACGGCCTGCCGTGGCGGGAACAACCGGTGCATCTGGCCCTGACTGATTTGGTGGAAAAACTGCACCAAGCCACCGGTCAACCGGTCGTTTTACTGGTGGACGAATACGACAAGCCGATCCTGGACAATCTGTCCGCCCCGGAACAGGCCCGGCAGATGCGCGAGGGCCTGCGCAATTTCTACTCAGCGATCAAGCGCCTCGACCCGCACCTGAAATTCGTGTTGCTGACCGGAGTGAGCAAATTCGCCAAGGTCTCCCTGTTCTCCGATCTGAACAATCTGGAAGACCTGACCCTCGATCCTCGGGTGGCGACCTTGTGTGGGTACACCGAACCCGAACTGACGGCGACTTTTGCCGAGCATCTGGACGGGGTCGATCTGGCTGAAGTCCGACGCTGGTACAACGGCTACCGCTTTCTCGGCGAGCCGGTCTACAACCCGTTCGACATCCTGCTCTTCCTGCGCCACCGGCACTTCAAGGCCTACTGGTTCGAGACCGGGACGCCGACCTTTCTCATCGATCTGCTCCAGCGCCGCCACTTCCCGATCCCCGCGCTGGACAGCTACTGGGCCAGCGAAGATCTGCTCGGCGCCTTCGACGTGGAAGCGATCGAACCGGAAGCCCTGTTGTTTCAGACCGGCTACGCCACCATTCATGAAATCCAGCAGCGCCCCTATGGTCCGCGCTATCGGCTGGGCTTTCCCAATGAAGAGGTCCGGATCAGCCTGCCCCGCGCCATCCTGCGCCGCTATACCCCCGACCAGCGCGCGCGCC
>REEE01000119.1 GCA_007695245.1 Candidatus Competibacteraceae bacterium
TTAGTAGGCGTTACAGCATACGCGGGATTTGTGAAGAATGATGATGCAAGATTGGGCTGGGCCTTGAGAGATCGATAACATAACCAAATCGAGCCTCGAAATTGAGCAATTCACCATCAACAATAAAACGCCAGTTGTAAATGCCGCTCAGCGAAAATAGTGGGTTCTGTAGCTCTCGGACAATCAAAGTTTTCTCATGGAGTGCGATGCTTAGCTCCTCACGGCTGCCCAGTTTTTCAAAATACTCCCGCAGTTTATCTGGTGTATTCAGTAATCTGTTGGAAAATGTTGGAATCAACACGGCTTGGCTATCGTATAAACCAAGCAGGCTTTCAACATCGCCGTTATTTACGGCTTGCATCCATTGTTCAAGAACATCTTGTGGAGTTTTCATGATGGTTTTCTCTTCAGTTTTGCGCGTTTTTTTGCCTGACTCGTCCGCCTCTCAGGGGGATGCGGAGGTTTGGCTCAATTCCGTCAGTGATTGCTGAAACCAGCCTATGACCCGCTGCCAGTGAGCGTCTCCATAGCAACGCCGGAATCGCTGGGTTTCTTCCAGATTGGGGTTTTGCCAGACCGCCAGCCGCTGCTCGACGAAAGCGCGGGTCAGCGGGATGCGACACTCGACGGTGATGCAGTGTTTCCAGGCGGTGTAACTGTTGGGGATCGGGTCGGTGTCCATATCGCGGGAGATGAGAGAGTTGATGGGTTAGGTGGGATTAGATTCCAGACTCGGAACTTTGGGTCGCGCCCGCCGCTTTTGCAAAACCGCGAATGAGCGGAAAGGGGTTGCGCGATTTCCGTCGAGCACGTTACAAAATAACATATCGCGCTGTCAATGGCGCACCTTGGACCGACACCCGCTCCACCACGTCCCGATGAGCGTTGGCGGTCGACTTGGCCCTTCCCTGACTCTCCAAATCCGGTGCCAACGTGCTTACCGGGCATCAATCGCCACCAGCACCCGAGGGCCTTCCCCGGCGGGCACAGCGGGCGAGCGGTGGATCAGCCCGTGGCCGGCGTTACCCGGCCATGCCTCGCCCTTGAGCAGGGCGATGGCAGCGGCGAGATATGGATGGAGTTCTTTCTGAATGGGATCGATAAAGGCTGAAGACTTTCATCACGCGATCCATCTGGCTGCCTGGGCCGGCACCGGCTTCAAGCCCGGTACACGTCTCGCCTGGGTGGCGGGTTCTACAGTAGATGCTCTTCTCACCCTGTAAACCGGCGAGAAGGCAAACCCGAAACCAAAATCTGAAAGTTTTTTGATGTGGCCGGTTTGTGGTCGCCTGGTATCTCTAACTTGATAAAAAAGACAGACAGTGCCATATTGGCACCTTGCTGCAATTTAAGCAACCATCACGCTGAAGGAGAAGAACCATGCCGTGATTTGGACTTGTACCCGTTTTACCCATATCGATCTCTTTACCCGCGAGCCTGCTCGCCGGTACAGAACTACGAAGAAAATGATCCAGATTCGATCATTCTCCGATACGACAGGGCGCAGCGAGTTTCGATTGCGTCATGCCTGCGCTGAATCAATATCTCGCTCAGAATGCCTCGCTTTGACCAATGCGACTGTCGATGTCAGTGCGCCTCACCACCTATCGGTTTTCAAAATAGTCGGGGTCACCAGTTAGAAAGCGGCATTAACTGCTTGATTTACCGTTGCAGGAACCCTGCCGAAAGGTTCTGAAACCATGGTTTGGGGCAAACTGATGGGTGGTGAGGTCAGTGCGCTGACGCCTGATGTCATCAAGAAATACAAGCTACCAACCCACCTGCTGCCCGTCGTTCGTCTGGCTCGCCTGGCGGTTGATGTACGTTTCCAAGGCCGGGGCCTGGGTCAAGTCCTGCTGATCGACGCCATGTCGCGAGTGATTCGCGTGGCGCAATTGTCGGGCTGCATTGGCCTGATCGTTGATGCCAAGGACGACAAGGCGGCCGGTTTCTACGAGGGGTTCGGGTTCCGCCGTGCGCCGGAAAACGGGCTGTTGCTGTTCGTGCCACTGCCGGAGATTCAGGAACTGCTCCAAGGCTAGCGCCAGATTTCCGCCCAGCCGACCTCGCAACCATCTCGACGATCGTTGGTGCGATGGCTTTCTGGCAGCCCATCGCCTCAATGGACATCACCGCGCCGCGGAGGTCGAGCAGGGCCAGCAGGTCGGGAATGGCCGTGATCTCGTTGGATTTTTCGGCGACGGCCTGCTGGCGATCAGCCTGTTGTCAACACCCCCACATAGCGCGATTGCCCTGGCCACGCCATCGCCCGGCTTGGCAAATGTGATTTTATAACATACTATCCGCGCTCGACGGTTCCCCGCCGTGGGATGAAAAGGGAACACGGTGTGCGGTCGCTCCGCCAGAGACGCCCGCCCGCAAGCCGTGGCTGCCCCCGCAACTGTACGCGACGAGCCACCGCTCACCACCCGCCACTGGTCACGCAGCATCGACTGGGAAGGCCGAGCGGCTGGCCCCGACTCGCGAGCCAGGAGACCTGCCGTCACCGCGTCACCTACCTTCGGACGGGGTGTTTCGAGGGTGCGGTCCACCGTTTGGGTGACGCCTCGTGCGTTGCTATGCGTAGAGTCCGCCGAAGGGTGACGTCCTCTCTCCCCTGGTCCGCGCCCCTACTGGCTGGGTTCCGGCTTGATCCCGGTTTCGGCTGGTGGTCTTGATTTTTGGGTGTTCGCTCGCGCTAGCAGACGCTGTTGCTACTTGTGTTCGGCAAGTTCTAACGGAGTCTGTGCATGTATCGGCTTGACCTTGTTCCTTCCCTGGCGCGGCGGCGCTCCAGGTTTCTTCCATATCCCAACCCACGATCCGTAGTCCGACGCTGGCCGCGCTGGGGCGTCGGCCTGGCCGTGATCGGTCTCAGTGTCTCCAACCCGGCGACGGCTTTTGAAGATCGGGGGCCGGTCGGCGTGCTGGATGAAGTGGTGGTGACCGCCGGTCGGGTGGAAACCCGGCGCATCGAAACCCCGCAGCGGGTCGAGGTGATCACCCGCGAGGACATCGAGCGAACCCCCGCCGTCGATCTCACCGATGTGCTCAAGAAAACCGTCGGCGTCGACGTGATTCAATATCCCGGGGTGTTGTCCGGCATCGGCATCCGCGGTTTCCGTCCCGAGTTCGGCGGCATCAACAAGCGCTCGCTGTTGTTGATCGATGGCCGTCCCGCCGGCGCCACCAATCTCGCCACGATTCTGCTCGACAACGTGGAGCGCATCGAAGTCCTTCGCGGCCCGGCCTCCGCGCTCTACGGCTCCTCGGCGATGGGCGGCGTGGTCAATGTCATCACCCGCAAATCGCGGGGACCAATGAGCGGCGAGGCGCGGGTCGGTTACGGCAGCTTCGAGACCTACGACCTCGGCGCGAAGGCCGGGGGCAGTCTCACCGAAAGCGTCGATTTCGACCTGAGCGCCAACTACTTCAATCAGTCCGACGACTTTCGCATGGGTTCGGGCGACACCCGGCCGAATACCAGCTTCTACACGCAAAGCCTCACCGGTCGGCTGGGCGCCGATGTCGCGGAGCGCTGGCGGATCGACGGCAAGTTCGACCTCTATCAGGGGCGCGACATCGCGACGCCGGGCGACATTTTCGACGGGACCACCAATCAGGGTAGCAAGGATGTGGATCGCCTCACAGGCGACGTGCGGCTCGGCGGGCGCTTCGAGCGCCATGCCGTATCCTTCACCCTGTTCGCCGCTCGGGAGGAGAGTGAAAATTATCGGGTGACGTCCCGAAACCCGGCGGATCAGCCGTTTCTACCCTTCCAGTCGTTCGACAGCGTCATCGACTGGTTCGGCATGCAAGCGCAGAACGACTGGCAATGGAGCGACGCGCACAATCTGGTGGTCGGTATCGATTACGAAAAGGTCGAATACGCCGCCCGCTCGTACAGAAATACCGGCGAGCGAATCGCTCCCTTTACCCCCAACAATCAAAAAGACACCCTCGGGGTTTACGCGGAGAACACGTTCCGCTTCAACGACGCCGACACCGTGTTAACCCTCGGCGGACGGTTTGATTACATTGATACGGAAACGCTGGAGACTCCGTTCAAAACCGATTTCACGCCGTCCAGCGCCTCGTTCAACATCTTCAATCCCAGCATCGGCTTCAAACAACTGCTTTGGCCGAACTGGCGATTGCACGGCACCCTCGGCCGCGCCTTTGTGGCTCCCGATGCCGGGCAGTTGACGGGGTTTAATGAGAGCGTCGTCGGCGGACAGGTTCGCATCACGCAGGGCAACCCCAATCTCGATCCGGAGCGGAGCACGTCCTGGGATGTGGGTCTCGAATACGTGGACGAAGGCATTCGCTTCAATCTCACGTATTTCCAAACCCGCGTCAAAGACCGCATCACCCGAGTCACGCTCGCCAACCCATCTCCACCAGACCCGGTGATAATCTCCTTCGCCAATACGGATTCCGCCCGCATCCGGGGCTTGGAGCTGGAGGGTTCCTGGTGGATCACACCGTCCTGGAGCCTGTTCGCCAACGCCAATTACTACTTTACCCGCACCGAGGAACTGGGCGGGCAAAGCCGAGACATTCTCAACGTGCCGCGGATCACGGTCCGCGCCGGCGTGGACTACGAATGGGGACCGTGGATCGGGCGGTTTTCTCTCCGCTACGTCGGCAAGCAGAAAGATAACGACTGGAACGTGGCGGGCGCGCCGATCATCGAGTATCCCACCTTCACGGTCGCCGATCTGCATGGCGGTTACCGTTTCGCGGAAGCGCACCGGGTTTCCCTGGACGTGCAAAACCTCTTCGACAAGGACTACTTCGAGAAAAAGGGTTTTCCCCTGGCCGGCCGTTCTTTCCTCCTGAGGTATCACTATGAATTCTGAAAATTCCCTGCCGCGCACGATCATCGATGAACCGAACCGGGGCCGCGTGGAAATCTGGCCGCTGCCCGCCGACGAAACCTTTCTGTGGAATCTGTTGAAGCCGCTGTTCGAGGAGCACTGGGATCAGATTACCTTCGGCCCGTTGCTGCTCGGCGCGGCCTGGGAAGTGCGGGCGGCCAATGCCCCGACCCGGGTGACGCTGAACAACGGCTATCTGACCATCGACTTCGGCCTCTGGCATTTTCATCTCTGCATCGGCGCATTCGGCGGGGCGGAGCCGGAGTCGGCCCGGTTGCGCCGCACCGCCCGCGTCGAGCTGTACCGTTCCCTCAATAAGGAGGATCAACCGGTCTCCTGGGGGCTGCGGATGTACAACCATGAAGGCACCCAGCAAATGACCGTGTTGTTGCCGAATCCGCTGCTGACCCCCGAACAGAACATCGCCGAGACGCCCGACTGGTCGCGGCTGGCGCTGTGGGACCAACTCCGCAAGCAGTATCTCGACCTCGATCCCGATCCGGTGGATCGCAGCTCGCCGGGCTACAACCGTGCTTAGGACATTCTGGATCGGGTTGGCCTTCTGGGCCGCGCTGAGTGGAGCGGCGGCGAACGCCGCGCCGGAGCGGATCGTCTCGCTCAGTCTTTGCACCGACCAGTTGCTGCTGACGCTGGCGCCGCGCGAGCGCATCACCGCCCTGACCTATCTGGCGACCCGTCCGGATCTGTCCACGCTATGGCAAGAGGCGCACGGCATCCCGCAAGTGCGCGGCAGCGCTGAAGAGGTATTAAGCCTGCAACCCGACCTGGTCTTGGCCGGAACCTTTGGCGCCCGGCCCACGGTCCGCTTGCTCCGGCAATTCGGGATTCCGATCCTGACCCTGCCGCCCGCCGAAGATTTCGCCAGCGTGCGCGAGCAGATCCGGCAGGTGGCCGAAGCCATCGGCGAGCCCGGTCGCGGCGCGGTGGCGCTGGCAGCCCTGGACCAGGATTTAGCGCAACTGGCCATCACTCCGCCCCGCACCGGCGCGTTTTATCGGCAAAGCGGCTACACCTCGGGAAGTGGAACGCTGGCGGATGCCATCATGCAAGCGGCCAGCATGGCCAACGTGGCGGTGGCGGCGGGCGTGCGCGGATCGGGGTATCTGCCGCTGGAGCGGTTGCTGATCGAACGACCGGACTGGCTGATCACCAGCGACTACAAACGCGACGTGCCGACCCTCGGCAACCGCCTGCTGAGCCACCCCGCGTTGCGCGGCGCGGCGGGCGGCGAGTTCGTTCTGCCCGGCCATCTCACGTCCTGCGGCGGCGGCTGGAACGTCCGGGCGACGCGGTTGCTGGCCGCGCTGCCGCCGGTGCGCTGAGCCGCCATGACGCCGTCCGTTGGGGCGCAACAAGCCTGCTGGCCGCCGCTGTGGTGGTTGCTGGCCTTGACGCTGGGCGCGTGCGCCGGGACGTCGCTGTTGATCGGCTACATCGACCTGACCCCCGCTCGTCTCCTGCATGGGACGTTCGTCGAGCGCGATCCCATCCTGACGCGGATCGTGTTCGAAATCCGCGCGCCGCGCGTGCTGCTGGCGATCCTGGTCGGCGCGAGCCTCGGCATCGCCGGTGCCGCCTTGCAGGGACTGCTGCGCAATCCGCTCGCCGAACCGGGACTCCTCGGCGCGTCCAGCGGCGCGGCGCTGGGCGCGGTGCTGGCGTTGTATACGGGATTCGCCGACCGATTTTGGCTGGCCTTGCCGCTGGCGGGGTTTACCGGCACCGCGCTGACCGTGGTGCTGGTGTACCTGCTGGCGGGGACCAAGACCGGCACGACGGCGCTGATTCTGGCGGGCGTGGCGATTTCGGCGCTGGCGTCCGCGCTCATCTCCCTGGTGCTGAATTTCTCGCCCAATCCGCACGCGGCGTTGGAAATTGTCTTTTGGCTGCTGGGTTCGCTCAGCAACCGCTCCAGTCACGAAGTGATCCTGATCCTGGCCCCGGTGCTGGCCGGCGCGGCGCTGATGCTGCTGAGCGGGACGGGTCTGCGCGCATTGTCCCTCGGGGAGGAGACCGCCTATTCGCTGGGGGTGCGGGTGGCGCGGCTCAAGGTCCAGATTCTGATCGGGTGCGCCCTGGCGGTCGGCGCTTCGGTGTCGGTGGCCGGCAGCATCGGTTTCATCGGCCTGATCGCGCCGCATTTGATGCGGCCGCTGGTTCGCGCCGATCCGGCGAAACTTCTTCCGGCCAGCGCCTTGTGCGGGGCCATCCTGCTGTTGTTGGCCGACATCGGCGTGCGGGTGCTGTACACCCAGGGGCCGGAATTGAAGCTGGGGGTGATCACCGCGCTGGTCGGCGCGCCCTTTTTCATCTTCCTCATCCTGAAAACCCGGCGGACCATGCCATGAGCCATCCGAACACCTTGTGCGCCGAGCGGATCACCGTGGCGTTGGGCAAGAAACCCGTGTTGAAAGGGGTCGATGCCACGATCCGCGCCGGCGTGCTGACCGGAATCCTGGGCTGTAACGGCGCTGGAAAATCCACTCTGGTGCGGGCGCTGCTGGGGTATTTGCCGCTGACCGGGGGGCGGGTGATGCTGGACGGGCGCGAGCGGACGGCCTACGACGACCGCGAACGGGCGCGGCGGATCGGTTATCTCGCCCAGGGTCATGCGATCCACTGGCCGCTGCCGGTGGAACAGGTGGTGGAACTCGGGCGGCTGCCGCATCGCTATGCGTGGAAGGCGCTGGCTCCCGACGATGCCGCGGCGATCGCCAAGGCTCTGCGGCAAGCCGGCGTGGAACATCTGCGCGGGCGCACCGTGGACACGCTGTCCGGCGGCGAACGGGCGCGGGTGTTGCTGGCCCGCGTCCTGGCCGGCGAGCCGCGCATTCTGCTGGCCGACGAACCGCTGGCGGGACTGGACCCGGCTTATCAACTGCGGATTTTGGGACTGCTGTACGCGCTGGCCCGCCAGGGGTTGGCCGTCGCGGTGGTCCTGCACGACCTGTCGCTCGCCGCGCGCTTTTGCGATCACCTCGTCCTGCTGCACGAGCAGGGGGTGTTGGCGGACGGCCCGCCCAATCAGGTATTGACGGACAGTCATCTGCGGGCCGCGTTCGGCATCGAAGCGCGGCGCGCCGAGATCGCCGGCGAAGCGGTCCTGGTGCCGTGGCGGACGATGGCGGACGCCGAACCGATGGAGTTCGCTGGATGAACGCGACGAGCGACGCCTTGAACCGAGAAATTCGCGCATTTTTCCGCCAGACGGACGGCGCTTTCCCGAGGAGACCACAAGACCATGGCTCACATCGAACATTCGGATCACCTTCGCTATGAGTTGCTCGCGCATCGCCATCGCATCGAGGCGCTGCTCGACCGTCTCGAACGGGGCCTGTCCTGCGTCGAGTTGATGAACGCGGTACACGCCTGCCACCGCGAACTCGGCAAAATCCGCGCCGGGCTGCTCGTCGAGCACCTCAATCACCACCTCGCCGAGGAAAACGACCGGAGCCGGCGCGACCAGGCGGCGCACGAAATCGCGGCTTTGTTCCTCGATAACCCCTGATCCTTGGCAAAAAACCAACCACGCACCGCGGAATCCCCGATGATCCAAACTTCCCTCTCCGACCCCGCTGTGCTGCTGATCGGTCACGGCACCCGCCGCCCCGCTGGCGTCGCCGAATTTCACGCGCTGGTCGAGCAGTTGCGGCAGGCGCTACCCCAGCGCACCCTGCTGGCCGGGTTTCTGGAACTGACCGAGCCCAGTCTCGCCGAAGCGCTGGAAACGCTCCGGCAACAGGGCTCTCGCCGCATCACCGCGTTACCGGCGTTCCTGATGGCCGCCGGTCATATCAAGAACGACATCCCGGTCATGCTCGACGCCTTTCAAGCCGAACATCCGGGCCTGAAAATCACGTTGGGGGCCGACTTGGGCGTTCATTCCAACCTGCTGCACGTCGCCCGCGAACGCATCGAAAGCAGCGAAGCGGCGTTTGGACCGGAGTACGACCGGCGCGAGACCGTGTTGCTGGTGATCGGGCGCGGCAGTTCCGATCTCGACGCCAACTCCAACATCAGCAAGATCGCCCAGATCTTGTGGGAAGGCATGGGCTTTGGTTGGGCGGCCACGGCCTATACCGCCGTGGCCGCGCCTTCGGTGGCCAATGCGCTGGAACGGGTTCACCGCCTGGGTTTTCGACAGGTGGTGGTCTTTCCGTATCTCCTGTTCAACGGCTGTCTGATCGAACGGATACAGGCGACCGTCGCCGAACATGGCATGGCCCACCCGGCGGCGCGCATGGCGGTCGCGCCCTATTTGAACGTCCATCCGTTGTTGATCGAGACTTTTTTAGAGCGTCTGTCCGAAGCCGAAACAGGCGCGGCATCGATGAATTGCCAGTTCTGCGCGTATCGCACGGCCATCGTCGGCCGCGAAGAGTGGCGGGGCGTACCACCGGGCGGCCTGCATTCCGCGCATCCTCACCCGCACGGCCAGACGCCACATCGTTGTCGCTGTGAACGGGTGCTCATTAACCTCTGACCGAGAGATAGCCCGCGGGCTCGGGCGTCGGTCGGGCGCACGCGCCGCCGCGCGTGGCGATGCCGTGGCGAGGAACGCCTAAAGAGTGTTGAGGCGAAAGAGCGAATCGAGCGCAATCGGCGGTGGGTTAAAAAACACGGCTGAGCGCCAGATCAATCATCCGTTATGCATACTTGAAAACTGGAGAAACGATGAGCAAGGCATTTCCCTGGTACACGGCGCGGGGCGACGATGGCACGACGGGCTTGCTGGGCGCGGGGCGGGTGCCCAAACACCATCCGCAACCGGAAGCCTTTGGCGCGGTCGACGAGGCCGGGTCGATGATCGGGTTCGCCCGAGCGCTGATCGATGACCGTGAAATCAACGACATTCTCGTGCAGGTTCAGCGCCATTGCTACGGATTGATGGCCGAGTTGGCGGCGACCCCGGACGCGCAGGCCAAATTCCGGCAGGTGGGTTCCGAGCAGGTCGCCTGGTTGGCTGACATCACAGACCAATTCGGCCAGCGCGTGACCATGCCACGGCAGTTCGTCATTCCCGGCGACACCTTGGCCGACGCGGCGCTGGACATGGCGCGCACGGCGGTGCGCCGCGCCGAGCGGTGCGTCTCGCGGCTGGTGGCCGAGAACATGATCGAAAACCCCGATCTCCTCGGCTATCTCAACCGCCTCTCCTCGCTGCTGTTCGTGTTGGGACGCTACATGGTCGCACGGACGGGCCAGGACCAGATGACGTTCGCCAAGCGGGATCTGCCGGAATAGCGGCGCGTGAATTCCGCATAGGCTCGGGCGGCACGGTAATCGAAGTCGAGCCGCCGCGCGCCAAACAGCCGGGCGAGCCGATCGTCCAGCGACGTTTCGAAGGCTTCGGTGGTCGGCTCGACCCTTTCCTGACTCTCCAACTTGACCCAACGAGTGCGGCATGACCCAGAAACTGCCGGTGACTGTGCTATCCGGATTCCTCGGCGCGGGAAAAACCACGCTGATGAACCATATCCTCAACAACCGCGAAGGGAAACGGGTCGCGGTGATCGTCAACGACATGAGCGAGGTCAACATCGATGCCGAGCTGGTGCGGGAGGGCGGCGCGAATTTGAGCCGCACCGAGGAAAAGCTGGTCGAGATGACCAACGGCTGTATCTGCTGCACGCTGCGCGATGATTTGCTGAACGAAGTGCGGGCGCTGGCCGAAGCCGGGCGCTTCGATTACCTGTTGATCGAGTCGACCGGCATTTCCGAACCCTTGCCGGTGGCGGCCACCTTCGATTTTCGCGACGAAGCCGGGCGCAGCCTCGGCGATGTGGCGAAGCTGGACACTCTGGTCACCGTCGTAGATGCCGCGAATCTGCTGCGGAACTACGCCTCCCACGATTTTCTGCGCGATCGTGGCGAGTCGTTGGGCGCGGAGGATCAACGCACTCTGGTGGATTTGTTGGTCGAGCAGATCGAGTTCGCCGACGTCATCGTTCTCAATAAAATCGATGTGGCGTCGTCGGAGGAACTGGACGCCGCGCGGAAAATCATCACGGCGCTGAATCCAGTCGCCGACCTGATCGAAACGCGGTTCGCGCGGGTGGCGCTCGATCGGGTCTTGCAGACGAACCGTTTCGACTTTGCGAAAGCGCAGACCCACCCGCTCTGGCATCAGGAACTCTACGGGTTCGCGGACCATCGCCCGGAAACCGAGGAGTACGGCATTCGCAGTTTCGTCTACCGGGCGCGGCGACCCTTCCATCCCCAGAAGTTTTATGACTTCCTCGACGCCTCCTGGCCGGGGCTCATTCGGGCCAAGGGCTTTTTCTGGCTGGCGACCCGGCCCGAATGGGTGGGCGAATTGAGTCAGGCCGGCGCTTTGGCGCAACATCAGGCCGTGGGATTCTGGTGGACCAGCGTGGCGCAGGAACAGTGGCCCGACGATGCGGAATGGCGACGGCTCCTCGAACAAAACTGGGACCCGGTCTACGGAGACCGTCGCCAGGAACTGGTTTTCATCGGCACGGTCGCGGACCTGGATGCGGCGGCAATCCGTCGCCGTCTCGATGCCTGTTTGGTCGGCGCGGAGGACGCGCAAGCCCTGGACGAGGAGTCTTGGGCGGCGCTTCCCGACCCGTTTCCAGCCTGGGAACGCGGGGAGATCAACGAGGATGCTTGACGGCGGACGCCGCGCCACGGATCGCCGGTGACACTGTTCGGACCGCGTGCTTACCGGGCATCGAGCGCCACCAGCACCCGAGGGCCTTCCCCGGCGGGCACGGCGGGCGAGCGGTGGATCAGCCCGTGGCCGGCGTTACCCGGCCATGCCTCGCCCTTGAGCAGGGCGATGGCGAAGAGCGGCAGGCGTCGCACCGCCGCCGGATCGCGGATCAGGCCTGATTCCTCATCCGTCAGGCCATGGCCGTTGACGCCGAGGCGGGTACGATCGGCAAAGCGGTCGTCGAGCCATTCGGTGGCCGGCCCGCGATAGGTACACAGCAAACGGATGCCGGCCCGGTCCGTATGAAAGCGGGGGCATAAGGCGCGATCGACGACCTCCACGCGCAGTCCGACCCGCGCGCAGCCGCACAATTGACCATGGATTTCGATTAAATGGGCGAGATCCGCCAACCACTCGGCCACATCCGACCTGTCCCGCACTCCTGGCAGCGTGACGGGGTGGCCGACGGTCGCCGTCAGGCGCAAGCTTGATGCCAGGGTTCCATCGGCGATCAGTCGGTCCAGGCCGCGCGTGATGGCGGGAGCCGCGGGACGCCGATAGACCACCAGGCGCACCTCCGGCGCGAGAATGCGGGCGAGCACCCGGCGTTCGTCGCGGCCCACCACGGATGACGGCGCGTCGCTCTCGACCAGATAGGGCGGGGTTGCGAATGGGTGCATCGCGATTCTCCGGAGTTTCGGCCGGTGGGTTCGGGTCGCGGTGGGAGTGCGCGGTCCACGCCCGGCTTGGCAAATGTGATTTTATAACATAAATATCCACGCTCGATGGTTTCTCCAGATTCAGTTTGGATTGTGAAACCTGGCGCGGTGCAGCGCCCCGCCCCAGCGGATACCGACCGCGACCAGCAGATTCACGAGCACGAGCACCGGCGCGAACGGCTGATCGAGCACCAGAGCCAGCGTCCAGACACCCGCGAAACCACCCCTCCAACCTCGCCGCGCTGCTGATCGGTCACGGCACTCGCCGCCCCGCCGGCGTCGCCGAATTTCACTCTCTGATGAACATGAAATACAGCACCCAGCCCAGCAGCAGCCCGACCCAGGTGTGCAGCCAAGCCATGGACTGGCGGAAGTAATCCTTCATCGCCTTCTCCCGCAATCTGGCCTATAGTTGGCCTTGTTCCTACAAGAAGGGAGAACAAACATGCATTCGGTGAACGTTCGCCAGCTCAAAAGCAATCCCTCGGTGGCCTTGCGCGCGGCCAAGAACGACCTCGTTGTCGTGATGAACCGGGATACCCCGGATGCCGTGCTGGTCGGCATCGAGCAACTGGGCATCGCGGACCTGCCGCATGTGCGTAGTGCGTTGGCCGTCTCCCTGTTCCGCAGCGGTGACATCTCGGCGGCCACGGCGGCCAAGGTGGCGCAGGTGCCGCTGGCCGACATGCTGGGCCTGCTTTCCGGCATGGGTATCCCGCTGTACGGCGGCTCCCCCGCCGATGCCGTGCAAGAAATGGAAAGTGGCGCCCAATGGCTGGCACCGAAGAGCTGACCCGCGTCGTCATCGCGGACGCGGGTCCGCTGATCGCGCTTTCTCGTGTCGGCCAGTTGCTCTTGTTGCGAGGCCTGTTCGGCACGGTGGAAATCACCGGGCAGATCCGGGCCGAAGTGCTCGATGGCGGCAGCTTTCCCGGCCAGGACGCCATCGCCGCCGCACTGCAAACCCGCTGGCTGCGCTGCCACGCCATCGACCTCTCGCCATGGCAGCCTCGTTACCCGGGCGTGGATGAAGGCGAGGCCAGCGCCATGCTGCTGGCGAAAATGCATCCGGCGTCCCTGCTGATCATGGATGACCGGGCAGGCCGCGCCGAGGCGACTGCGCGCGGTTTTGCCGTAATCGGTGTGGCGGCGGTGGTCGGCCTGGCAAAGCTGCAAGGCCTTATCCCCTTGGTCGCTCCCATCCTCAGTGAAATGCGCGCGAACGGCTATTTCATCGGCAACGATGTCATCACCGCCGTGATGGCACGAGTGGGCGAATCCGCCCGGCAGGACTGA
>REEE01000311.1 GCA_007695245.1 Candidatus Competibacteraceae bacterium
CGTCTTCGAGACGCCGCCTCTGGATGAAGACGTCACCATCGCCGGCGACGTCGCGGTGACGCTGTTCGTTTCGTCCGATCGGCCGACGACGGACTTCACCGCCAAGCTCGTGGACGTGCATCCGCCGGGGCCGGATTATCCCGAGGGCTTCGCCATGAACCTCACTGACGGGATCCTGCGCGCCAGTTTCCGCAACGGCTTCTCCCGGCCGGAGCCCCTCTCGCCGGGAGAGGTCGCCGAACTCACGATCCGCCTCTATCCAACCGCGAACCGTTTTCTCGCCGGCCACCGCATCCGGCTCGAGGTCTCCTCCTCGAATTTCCCGCGCTTTGACGTCAACCCGAACTTCGCGCCGGGTGAGGATCTCTCCCCCGTGCGCCTGCCCGCGATCAACCGCGTCCATCTCGGCCCCGACCAGCCCTCGCGCCTTCTCCTGCACCGGTTGACGGCGGATCGGTGACGCCCGCCTCGCGACGGCCAATCCGCTGACGCGGGCGTTGCCTGTGGATCGACGCCTGATCAGCCCCCTACGGCTGGTCCAGTTCGAATGTTAGTGCATGGTAGGCCGTGACGCCAGCGCGGGCGGTGGCGCTGGTCGGGGTTGCAGAGCCGCCCGCGCGGTCATGGCGGGCACGAAGACCTCTGGCGCCGGCGGCTTGTAACCCAGCGATCCGTGCGGCCTCACGGTGTTGAAATGGCGTCGCCAGCTTTCGATCACGACCTGCGCTTCCCTCAACGTGTAGAATATCTCGCCGTCGAGGAGTTCGTCGCGCAGGCGGGCGTTGAAGGACTCGATGAAGCCGTTCTCCCAGGGGCTGCCGGGAGCGATATACGCGGTCTTTGCCCCGACGGCGGCGATCCATTTCTGGACGGCCTTCGCGACGAACTCCGGCCCATTGTCGGACCGAACATGTTCAGGCGCCCCGCGCAGGATGAACAGGTCGGAGAGCACGTCTATCACGTCGGTCGACTTGAGCTTCCGATCGACCCGGATCGCGAGGCTCTCGTGCGTGAACTCGTCAATGACGGTGAGCATCCGGTATTTCCTTCCATCGTGGGTGCGGTCCTCAACGAAGTCGTAGGACCAGACATGGTTGTGCCGCTCGGCGCGCAGCCGGACGCACGAACCGTCTCCGAGCCAGAGGCGGCCCTTCTTTGGCTGCTTGGCGGGAACCTTCAGCCCTTCGCGTCGCCAGATCCGCTCGACCCGCTTGTCATTGACGACCCAGCCCGACTGGCTGCGCAACAGTTCGGTGATCTTGCGGTAGCCATAGCGGCCATACTTGCGCACCAGCGCGATGATGTCGGCGGTGAGTTCCGCCTCGTCGTCGCGGCCGAGCGGGACCCGGCGCTGGGTGGAGCGATGCTGTCCGAGCACCCGGCAGACCCGCCGCTCGGAGACCTTCAGTTCCGAGCGCACGTGGTCGATGCAGGCGCGACGACGCGAGGGGCCTAGAAGTTTCCCCGTGCCGCCTCCGCCAGGATCATCTTGTCGAGCGTGAGATCGGACACGGCGCGTCGCAACCGCGCGTTCTCCGCCTCGAGATCCTTTAACCGCTTCACCTGATCCGACTTGAGCCCGCCGTACTCTTGGCGCCAGCGATAGTACGTGACCTCCGTCACGGCGATTGCGCGGACGGCATCGGCAACGGACTGCCCCTGCGAGACCAGAACGTCGACCTGGCGCAGCTTGGCGACGATCTCTTCGGGCTTGTGGCGTTTCTTCGGCATGGGGTCCTCCTGATTGTCAAAAGACATACTTCAAGATGGACCAGTTCAAAGGGGGTGGATCAGCGGGGTCGCCGGAAAGGAGTTCCCGCCGAATGCGCAGGATCAGTTCAGTAATAAATGAACAGCAGCGCGAAGACCGACACAAGGAACAAAGACAGAACCAGCGTCCAGAAACTGGAAATATCGAGGCGTCGTCCCAGAGGCAGAAATATCTCTGGAACGCCGGGAACAGTCGGAAATTTGCGATAGACCGGCGCGTTGCGCGTGGTCATGTTTTCAATCAAAAAGCAGAATACGAACACCATCGCCGACAGGTAGATCGTGGCGAAGAAGTCATATTCCCAACCGTCGCCGCGCGCACCCACCCCGATCACCAGCGAAGCCATCAGAATTGCGCCCAGCGCCACAAAATAGCCGATACGCAAATCGTGTCTGCGTATGGCCACGGCGCTGCTGAGCTTCGCGGAGATTTCGGGCGCTCCCTCCCGGGCGAGCACGCGCGCCAACAGTTGATAGGCGCGCCGGTACAGGCTGGCGTGTTCGGCATGATCCATGTTCGCCAGATACGCCTCGCTTTTTTTGCGAGCAGGCTGGTGCAGCGCAGCGATCATCGCCCGCAGGTCGATCATATGCTGTTGCAGCATGATGCGCTGGCGCTGAAGCCAGTCCAGCGCGAAAGACAGCAAGATGACAAAGAAGATGCTCAAGACTGCGAGCGTGTCGAAGTAGTGCCGAAAGCCGGCGTTGGAAGGCGCAAGATAACACCAGGTCCCTATCGCAAGCAGGCTGACGATAAGCGCCCGGAAC
>REEE01000025.1 GCA_007695245.1 Candidatus Competibacteraceae bacterium
GGCAGAAACCGCTCGGGCGCATCCAGCAACTCGGCGGGGCCGCCCAACGCTTGCACCATCGCGGCGCAGCGTTCGGCCGCCTGGCCGCCATCCAGCGCCGCTTGCAGTCGGCTCCGAGCGGACCCGGCATCGGCCGCCAGTCCGCCGAGCAATAACAGCTCGCTCCCCAGCGCCAAAACCACCTCATGCAGGCGCGGGTCCCGGCGCGATCCCCGCAGATAATTGATGGCCTCCGCGACCTCCAGGGCGTTGCCCGCCGCGTGGCCCAGGGCTTGATCCATGTCGGTGATCAGCGCCGTGGCGGGCAGACCCGCGCCCCGGGCGACCTCGACGAGACCATGCGCCAGCTCGCGGGCCTGATCCAGGGTGGTCATGAACGCCCCCGAGCCAGTCTTGACGTCCAGCACCAGCCCGTCCAGCCCTTCGGCGAGTTTCTTGGAGAGGATGGACGCGACGATCAGATCGAGGGATTCCACCGTGGCGGTGACATCGCGCACCGCGTAGAACCGGCGGTCGGCGGGGGCCAGGTCGGCGGTCTGGCCGATGATGGCGCAGCCGACGGTCCGGACCACCCGCCGAAAGCGTGGCAGGTCGGGAGCGGTGTCGTAGCCGGGAATACTGGCCAGCTTGTCCACGGTGCCCCCGGTGTGGCCCAGGCCCCGGCCCGCGATCATCGGCACGTACCCGCCACAGGCCGCCACCAGCGGTGCCAGGATCAGGCTGACCTTGTCCCCCACTCCTCCGGTGGAATGCTTGTCGAGCACCGGTCCGGCCAGCCCTGCGTCCGTCCAGTCCAGCACCGTCCCGGAGCGCCTCATGGCCTGGGTCAGGGCGATCCGTTCCTCCGGATTCAGGCCACGAAAATAGACGGCCATGGCGAAAGCGGCGATCTGGCCCTCGCTGAGGGTCTGGTCGACCATGCCTTGCACCAGGGCGGCGATCTCGGCGGAACTCAGCGCCAAGCCATCGCGCTTGCGGCGAATCAGATCCTGCGGCGGAAACGCGGCGGTCATGGAGCGCTCCTCGGTGCGTGATGGCCGGGCGCGCAAAATCCCCCCGATCCCCCTTTTGCAAAGGGGGGAGCCGCATGGGCAGCGGGGGATTGGGCTCGACCATCAGCGGTTCTACAACTCAAACAGGGTGGCTATGGCCGCGCCCGGTCCGCCTCGATTTCCCGGCGTACGTCCGGCACCCCCGAGGCGACCACCTTGTAGTCGCGCCGGATCCCGGCGGTCATGCCCCGGCCGCCGGTGAGTTTCTCCAGCGCCAGCTTCACGCCGTACAGAATGGTGCCGGTGCCGCCGAGTTTCCAGCAGAACGCTGCAGTGGGGTGATGCGCGCGTCATGGACTTCACCTCCCAGCCAGAGTGACTCGGGGCAATCCACGCGCCGGGCGGGACGGTTGCGACTGCATGATTACAACCCAGGACCGGGGACCGCCGTGAGCGCGCCGCCAGCCGAATGGCCCAGGTCGAGCAGGCGCGCCCAGTCGCGCGCCAAAGCGACCAGGGTTGATCACGCCGCGTGGATGGTGAATTCCGTGGCGCGCGCCACGGGCCGGATCTGATTTTTTTCCCGGTGCATTTCCACGATGCCGTAACGGGACAGGGTTTTCAACGTCCGTGAGAGGTTGCTGGGTTTGCGTCCGGTAATTTCGGCCAATCGGGCAATCGAGCCCGGTTGGGCTTGCGTGATGACGCGCAGCAGGGCACGGTTGTCGTCGCTCAACACCTCAGCCAGCGATTTCATCGAGGTAAACCACACCTTGGGTTCTTCCGGGCCGGGTTTGATCTCGCCCCTGGCGATCGCGAGCATCCGCGCCCGGATCTGATCCTGCGGCAGAATGCCGATAACGACTGTTTTCATAGCGTCTTCACCTCGCGCAGTATCCGGTCGACTTCACCGAAGAAATCGGCCAACAACTGGGCCGCGTCCACGAATTCATAGGGAATGCCTTGATCGGTGACATGTCGGTGCTGGTGGTCATACGGTAGCTGTCGACCGGCATACTTGAATTTCCGCGGTGGTTTGACCGCATGGGCGTTATCAAAGCCCATAATCCGCTTGCCATAGGGTTCGTGGAGGGTCAGGGTATAGCGGATTCCATGGGGGATGTCCGCACTGGCGGGTACAGACCATGCTTCAATTTTGACCCAGTACCCGTGCTCTTGCTCGATGATCACCTCGTGCAGGTCGAGCAAGGTATCCAAACCAGGATCGCGCTTCATGCCTGGCATTGTATCAGCGGATGATACTGCGAAATACCTTCGGGAATTCCATCCCGATGCGGCTCGGGCCTACGATGTCCCGGTCGATGTCAACGGGCCACTTCCTCCTAGAACTGGCGGCGCTGGCGAGCTAACGGGGAACGGCCTGTCGTGACCGGGGAATTCAAAACCGGCGAAAGGGTAGGCGGCCCGGGTGCAGAGCAGGAACTGACCCGCCAGAATCATTTCCGCGGGCAACGACGGTATCCGGCTAATGGTCCTGCCAACTCCACGCTCTCCCGCTACCGCCGCCGCCAG
>REEE01000121.1 GCA_007695245.1 Candidatus Competibacteraceae bacterium
TGCGCTGGAAAATGATATCAGCGTCGAAATTACGCCACTCTCCGAACTGCTTTACAAAGAAGCTCTATGGCTATATCGAGAGCGTTCTGATAAAGAATGGGGACTGATTGATTGCATTTCTTGCCTGGTGATGAAGAAAAAAGGTATTTATCAAGCATTAACGACTGATGAGCATTTTCGTCAAATGGGATTTCAAGTACTCATGCGAGACTTGCCTTTCGACAAAAAAATTAAATGAGCGACCTCAACCAAATCCAGACCGCGCTCGCACGCCTCTTCCACGAGGAAGGGCAACGCATCGTCTTCTGGAACGACCCCGAGCACGAGTTCCAGAACACCCTGCCGTTCCTGATGCTGGAGGGCGTCACCGTACTGCGGCTGGATGAAGTCGGGGCGCTCGAAACGAAAATTCGCCTGGAACGCGACGAACCCGACGGCAAGTTCCTGCTCTACGCCCCCACTGCGGAACCCGACGAGGAAGACGACTGGCTGCTCGACATCCGGCTCTACAGTCGCCGCTTCCAGGCGGATCGGGCCAGCATCCTGCTCCACGAGTTGGGGCTGGCGAACCAGCACCTGCGAACCCACCTGGCCGAACGCCGCAAATTCTTCGACGCCAAGGACCGGCTGCAGAAGCTCAAGAACCTGGTCGCCCCGGAGGATACCGCCGCCGACCTCGACCGCAAGATGATCGCCGTGGTGGTCAAGGCCGACCCGCCGGAACTCTTCAACCTCGTGCGCACCCTGTTCCACGCCTGGACGACCGAATCAGCCACGGAAGAACACGGAAGAAACACGGAAAAAGGAAACTTTCCTTCATCCTCTTCCGTGTCCTTTCCGTGTCATTCCGTGGCCGAAATTGATCTGGATGCCCCACCCGCCGTCTGGGAGCAGATCGAAAAGCTCAACCTCGACGCGCCCTTCTGGGCGATGGTCAAAGCGAGCTTCGGCTACGCGGAAGAACACCCAACCCTGAAAAACTTCCTGCTGCGGCTGCTGCTCACCGACTACGCCCACCACCTGAAGGGCGACGCGCCGCCGGCGCTCCGGGGTCTGCTCTTGCCCCCCAGCGGTCGCGCCAACGCCGTGGTGTGCCTGGCGCAGTGGCGGGATTCCAGCAGCCAGGGCGCCAGTTACGACCGGCTCTCGGCGGAAGCGGCGGCGGTTCTGAAGCTCGACGATCACTTGGCCGATCTCGAAATCGACGCCCTGAGCGACGTGATGACCTTCCTCGCCGTTGAAAAGCGCATCGCCAGCAGCCTGCGGGAACGGGTCCAGGCAACCGCGCACACGATCGACGCCGATGCGATACGGGTCATCGCCACCCGCCGGCAAACCGGGCATTGGGCGGCGCTGAACCGGGCCGATTCCCCCACCGCCCCCCGGCAAGCGCTCCGTGCCGTGTACGCCGCCCTGGTCGCCGCTGCCGACTTTTTCGCCTTACGGAACCAGCATCCATCCGGCTTCAACGATCCCGACGCCGCCAGTTTGTACCGGGCCTACGAAAAGGAGCTGTACCGCTTCGACCAACTCTACCGGCACTTCGGCGAAGCCGCCGATACCGCCGAGGAACAGGGCTGGGACGTCGTCAAGTCGCTGCGAGTCGACCTTGAGGCTCACTACGTCAACGGCTATCTAACGAACCTGGCCCTGGCCTGGGGCCAGTTCATCGAACCGCCCGACGGCCTGCTGACCCAGTGGCGGATCGCCCAGGTTCCCAACCAATACCGCTTCTACGACCGCCACGTGCGGCCCTGGCTGGAGGAAGGCGAGAACCGGCGGGCCTTCGTCATCATCAGCGACGCCTTCCGCTACGAAGCCGCCCAGGAACTCACGACCGAACTCAACGGCAAGTACCGCTTCGAAGCCAAACTGAGTTCCCAACTGGGCGTGCTGCCGTCGTACACCGCGCTCGGCATGGCCAGCCTGCTGCCGCACCGGACGCTGGCCTACCAGGGAACCGATGTCCGGGTGGACGGGAAGTCGAGCCGCGCCACCAGCGAACGAAACGGCATCCTGCACGCCGTCGGCGGCCTGGCCTGCCAGTACGACGAACTGATGGCGAAGAAGAAAGACGAAGGCCGAGCGTTCGTGAAGGATCGGCGGGTCGTTTACATCTACCACGACACAGTTGACGCCATTGGCGACGACGGCAAGACCGAAGGGAAGACCTTCGCGGCGGTGCGCAAGGCGATCGACGAACTGGCGGCGCTGGTCGGCTACCTCATCAACAACCTGAACGGCCACTACGTCGTCGTCACGGCGGATCACGGCTTCCTCTTCACCGAAACCGCCCGAGTCGAGACCGACAAGAGTCCGCTCGAGGACCAACCGGATGGGACGCTGCTGGCGAAGAAACGCTACCTGATCGGCCAGCCTCTTTACGATCACGATGCCGCCTGGCGCGGTCGGTTAAGTGCGACGGCCGGGGTCGATGGGGATCTGGAGTTCTGGATTCCCAAGGGCGCGAACCTGTTCCACTTCGTCGGCGGCGCGCGCTTCGTCCACGGCGGGGCGATGCCGCAGGAGATCGTGATTCCCGTGATCACGGTCAAGCAGGTCCGGGGCAAGTCGGCCCAGGACACGAAGACGCGGCCGGTGACGGTCCAGGTGCTGGGCGGCAACCACCGGATCACCACGGCCCAGCATCGGTTCCAGTTGCTCCAGATGGAACCGGTCAGCGAACGGGTGAAGCCGATCACCTTGAGAATCGCGGTGTACGAGGGTGAAGAGGCCGTGACGGACCTTCAGACCGTGCGGTTTGAGAGCGCTTCCGGCCACCTGGACGAGCGGAAACAGTGGGTCAGCCTCGTTCTGAAAGAACGGCAGTACGACAAAAAGACGCCGTACCGCCTCGTGCTGCGCGACGCCGCCACCGGCATCGAACAGCAGAGCGTGGACGTGATCATCAACCGGACGTTCACCGATGATTTCTGAAGCCACCCCCCACCCCGACCCTCCCCCGCCAGGGGGGAGGGAGTCTGATGACCTCGACGACCTCCTCAACCAACACTTTCCCGGCAAGGTGGTGCGCAAGGATTTGACCAAGCTGGTCAAGGAAGGCGCGAACGTGCCGGTGTACGTCCTGGAGTATTTGTTGGGCAGTTACTGCGCCTCGAACGATGAGGCGGTGATCGCGGCCGGGCTGCACACCGTCAAGAAGGTGCTGGCCGAGAACTACGTCCGCCCCGACGAAGCCGAGAAGGTGAAGTCCACGATTCGGGAGCGGGGCAGCCTCAAGATCATCGACAAGGTGACGGTCGCGCTCAACGAGAAACGGGACGTGTACGAGGCGCTGCTCGGCAACCTCGGGGTGAAGGGGATCGAAGTCCCCAGCAGCATCGTCAACCAGTACCAAAAGCTGCTGGTCGGCGGCATCTGGTCCATCATTACGCTGGAGTACTTCTTCGAGGCGGATCAGAAAGGCTCGCCCTTCCTGCTGCGGGACCTGAAGCCGATCCAGATGCCGAATATGGACCTGGAGGAACTGTTCGAGGCCCGCCGGGCGTTCACCGAACCGCAATGGATCGACGTTCTGTTGCGGTCGACCGGCATGGAGCCGACGAACTTCCCGGAACGGGTGAAGTGGCACCTGCTGGCCCGGATGATCCCGCTGATCGAGAACAACTACAACCTGGCCGAACTGGGTCCACGAGGCACCGGCAAGAGTCATATTTACAAGGAAATCAGCCCGAACAGCCTCCTGATCTCGGGCGGGCAAACCACGGTCGCCAACCTGTTCTACAACCTGGCGCGGCGGCAGGTCGGGCTGGTCGGCCTGTGGGACGTGGTGGCCTTCGATGAAGTGGCGGGCATCGCGTTCAAGGACCCGGACGGCGTCCAGATCATGAAGGATTACATGGCGTCGGGATCGTTCGCCCGGGGCCGCGATGCGATCAACGCCTACGCCTCGATGGTGTTCGTCGGCAACCTCAACCAGCCGGTCGATACCCTGGTGAAGACCCGTCATTTGTTCGCCCCCTTCCCGGAAACGATGATCGATTCAGCGTTCTTCGACCGCTTCCACGCCTATGTTCCCGGCTGGGAAATCCCGAAGATGCGGCCCGAGTTCTTCACCAATCAGTACGGCCTGATCGTGGACTACCTGGCCGAATGGCTGCGCGAGATGCGCAAGCGCAACTTCGGGGACGCCATCAACAAGTATTTCAAGCTGGGCCGCGACCTGAACCAGCGGGACACGATCGCCGTCAAGCACACCGTCTCCGGCTTGCTGAAGTTGCTGTACCCCAACGAAGAATATGACAAGGACGCCGTCCGCCGCTGTCTGGAGTACGCCCTCGAAGTCCGCCGTCGCGTGAAGGAGCAGTTGAAGAAGATCGGCGGCATGGAGTTCTTCGACGTTCACTTCTCCTACCTCGACGTGGAGCGGATGGAAGAGAAGTTTATCAGCGTGCCGGAGCAAGGCGGCGGATCGCTGATCCCGGACGGCCCGCTCAACCCCGGGGTGATGCACACCGTCGCCACGGGTTCGGGCGGGCATCTCGGCCTGTACCGCCTGGAAACGCAGGTGACGGCGGGCAATGGCGCGCTAAAGACCTCCGGCCTTGGCTCGAACGCGGCGGCGAAGGAAGCCATCAAGGTCGGCTTCGACTACTTCAGGGCGAATGCCCATCGGGTCAGCGCCTCGCTCAAGACCGGGGACCACGACTACCACCTGCATGTGGTCGAACCGCACAACACCGGTCCGACCCCCGCCATGACCCTGGCGGCGTTCGTCGCGCTCTGTTCGGCGGTCTTCGGCAAGCCGCTCCAATCGCAGATGGTGGTGCTCGGCAGCATGAGCCTGGGCGGCAACCTCATCCCGGTGGAAAACCTCGCGGAGTCCTTGCAGGTCGCCGGCGATGCCGGGGCCAAACGCGTGCTGCTGCCGATGGCCAGCGTGAAGGACCTCGCCACGATCCCCGGCGAGCTGTTCGCCAAGTTCCAGACCGGGTTCTACGCCGATCCGGTGGACGCGGTCTTCAAGGCTCTCGGGGTGGAGTAAAAGGCTGTACAAAACCCCTCCCCCCTTGCGGGGGAGGGCGGGTTCGAGGCGATCCTTGACCGGTGGGTAAAGAGGGCGGGATACTCCCGCGAGCGGTTGGATTTCCTATCCTTTCAATAAACACCGAAAAAGCGGAAACGGACATGTTCAAAAAACTCACGCACAACCTACAGCGTTCGGAATTCGACAGCCTGGCCAAGGCGTTCTCTCGTCTGGGCTGGATGGGTTTCTGGATGCAGATCATTCTGGGGTCGGTTCCCCTCGTCTTGATGGTTTTTGTCTTCATATTCGCCCGTTCTCCCGCCGGCCCACGCGCCGGCCTGCCGCTCGTCGAATACCTGACGGCGGCTAGCCTGCTGATCCTGGTATTCACTATTCTCTGGTTTTATCGGTATACCCGCTTCGCCAGACGTATCGCCGATCCAGCGACGCGGCCGCCGATGCTGTCCGCCACCCGAACCGTTTGGACGGGGGTCGTGGCCGGCGGTCTCGGGATTATGACTTCCTTGCTGTTGATGCTCATCGAAACCGGGAATCTGTTATTCAATTTTCTTAAAGCCCCGCAAGGCGGGGTTCCCGTATTTCAGACGACGGGCGCCGGAAGCATGGGCTGGGTCTCCACCATCGATATGGCGAGTTTGATGGCCTTGAATCTCTTTTTATTCGCCGAACTGATCGTGCTGGTGTTCAGCCTCTGGCTGTTGTTCCGCACGGCGCAGACTTATAGGGAATCCTCCCAACCCTCCGAGAAATGACGAAACAGAAGGATAAAAATCATGCGCTTATTACTTTTGGGACTGTGGCTCGCCTGGACCGCGCCGGTCCTGGCGCTGGCTGGAGAGACGGACATGAAGGCTCTCGAAGGCCCGACCTGGCGCTTGATCGGCGTGGTTCATGCCGATGGCGAGATGCAAACCGTGCCGGAGGGTATTGAGGCCACGGCGACGTTCGCCGGCGGCACGATCAGCGGCAGCGGCGGCTGCAATCGCTTCAATGCCGGCTACACCTTGGAGGGCGACCGACTGACCATCGAGCGGGGCGCGGCCACGATGATGGCCTGTCCCGAGCCGCAAGCGACCGTCGAACAGGCGTTCATGGCGGCGCTGGAGGCGACGAAGGCCTACCGCATCGAGGATGGCCAGCTCGCCTGGCTGGATGCCGAGGGCCGGGAGGTCGCAACTTTCAAACCGATGGAACACGCGGCGTTGACCGGCGTGACCTGGCAGGCAATCTTCTACAACAACGGTCGGGGCGCCGCCGTCTCGGTGCTCGACGGCAGCACGATCACCGCAACCTTCGGCACCGATGGCCGAATGAGCGGGTCGGCCGGCTGCAACCGCTATCATGCCGCCTACACCGTCGAGGGATCATCGATCACCATCCAGGCCCCCGCATCGACCCGCATGGCCTGTTCCGAACCCGAAGGGGTGATGCAGCAGGAACAGGCGTATCTCAACGCCCTGCCGACCGCCGCCACCTACGCCATCCACGGCGAACAATTGGAACTGCGCACCGCCGAGGGCGCGCTGGTTGCTTCTTTTCAGGCCGGCGGTGACTGACCGACACGGCGTGATGGTCTTGGTGAAAGAGGGGGGGGACGCATGTGGTCGGCACCTCCAGCGGCCTGCCGCTGGAGGCGGAAACGCCCATGAACTGAGCTGTTGCGCTCCGCCGACCCCGCCCCGCCCCGCCCCGCCGCGACTACGCCGCCGCCGCCCGGCCGCGGGCCTCGTCCACCCCACGGCTGACCCACAGCGCCGCGGCGAACAGCACGATGCAGAACAGGATCGCAGCGTGCAGGCCGAACAAGACTTGCAGCAGGCCGATGGCGAGCACCCCGAATACCCCGGCCAGCTTCATGGACAGCCCCCAAAATCCGAAATACTCCGCCGACCGCGCCACCGGGGCCAGCAATCCCACCAGCGTGCGCGTGGCGGACTGGCAGGAGCCGAGGCTGAGTCCGGCCACGCAGCCGACCACCAGAAACACATATTGCGCCTGCCAGTCCACCCCCAGCGCCGCGCGCAGCCCGGTGGAGATGAGCGGCGTCAGGTAAATCAGCGCGATGGCCGCGATCCACAGCAGCAGCGTGAGCCGATAGGTGCGCAAGGCCCCGATCCGATCCTGAATGAACCCAAAGCCGAGCGCGCCGGCGGCGGCGGTGATCTGCACCAGCACGAACATCAGCGTCCGCACCCGCTCCTCCCAACCGATCACCTGCGCGCCGTAGATGAAGGCGAAGGTGATGATGATGTAAATCCCGCTCATGGCGAAGAACACCGACCCCAGCAACACCGCCAGGTCGCGATGTCGCTCCAGATGGCGCAGCGTCTCCCGCACCCGCCCGACACCGAGGCGGATCGCGCTCACGCCGGCCGGCAGCGGTCGGGGCGTGCCCCGTTCCCGGAGCCAGAGAAAGGTCGGCAAGGCCGCGACCAGAAAGAACAGCGCCGCCCACGGGCCGACCCAGCGAATCCGCTCGAAGTTGTCCGCGCTGACCTCGCCCAGCACCAGTAGCACGAACACCGCCGAGACCATGCCGCCGACGTAGCCCAGCGCCCAACCGAAGCCGGAAATCTTGCCCAGGTCCTGCGGCGGTCCCAACTCCGGCAAAAAGCTGGCGATAAACGCTTCGCCGATCGAGTAGGCGAAATTGGAGACGATCAGCAGCAGTACGCCGAGCAGGGCATAGCCGGGCGCGACGAAGTACAGTGCGGCGGTGGCCGTCACGGTGAGCAGATAGCTCGCGAACAGAAAGCGCTTCTTGCTGGCGGTGTGGTCCATGATCGCTCCGGCCACCGGGGCGCAAATCACCACGAGCAGGTAGCTGGTGGCCAGGGCCAGGCTCCACAGCAAGTTGCCCAAGCGGTAGTCCGGCGCGTCACCGACGATGACCCGGGTGTAGAGATCGCCGAACACCACGGTAATGATCAGCAGGGTGTAAGCTTGGTTGGCGAAGTCGAACATCGCCCAGCCGAAAATTTCCCGGCGAGGGGCGCGAAGGCGTGCGGTCGTCATGGGTGCGATCTCGGAAGAACATGAAATGGGGACACGTGCTGAAACTCAGTGAGTGAACCGATCGAGGCGTAGGTCATCAAGGGATGATAAACGTTCGCTGCCCGCCGCCAGGTCGGGAACGCCATCGAACCGTCTTTCACACCAAATTCTCAGCGGGTTTTATCCTTAAAATTAGCGGCCACATATGACCTCCACTGAATTCATCCGCAAATGGGCGGAGCGGCGGTTTCGATCAAACCAACGACCAAGGCCAGCGGATTTATCGCGGCGACGTCGCCGGGATGGCGAATGTCACCTTGATCAATCTATCGGAATTCGTGCAACCCCCGCCCGGCGGTCAGATCTCCGTAAACCTGGATGGCCAGTGGGGACGCGGAACCTGTTCCAATCGTTAGAATACCCCGATCTTGTTAGAGACCGTTCACCCCCTTCTCCCACCGCCGGGAGAAGGGGGTATGATTTTTTCCATCGCTGCAAGCCATCACCCACCAAGGACCCTCCATGCTGTATCTCGATCTTCCGACCACCGCAGACATCACCGATCTTGCCGCGCAACGCAACGACCTCAGCGTCTCGATCTTTCTGCCGACCACCCCCGTCAGTCTGGAAACCGACGCGGATCGCATCCTCCTGAAGAATCTGGCCAAGGAAGCGCTCGATCAGTTGCAGGCCGCCGACGCCGACAAGCGTCGCGTCGGCGCACTGATCGAGGAATTGGAAGATCTGATCGATGATGATGAATTCTGGCGTTTCCAAGCCCATGGCCTGGCGATCTACGTCACCCCCGACAACCTGCGGACCTTTCGGGTGCCGAATGCCCTGGAACCCCTGGTCAAGATATCCGACCGCTTTCATCTCAAGCCGCTGCTGCGCGCGATCAACTTCGGCAATGCCTGTTACGTGTTGGCGCTGGCGGATGGGGGCGTGCGCCTGATCGAGGTCTCGGCGGACCTGCCCGCCGAGACGGTCAAGGTCGAGGGACTACCCACCGACGCCGCTTCGTCGGTGGGTCAGGCGAGCATCGCGCCCCGCTCCTACAGCGGGCGCATCGGTGGCTCGGAGGGCAAGAAGGTGCGGCTGCGGCAGTACGCTCGCCAGGTCGATGCGGCCCTGCGCGGGCTCCTGGCCGGCCAGACCCTTCCGCTGATCCTGGCCTCGGTGGAAAATCTCGGCGCCATCTACCGCTCGATCAATACCTATCCGCACCTGGCCACCCAAGGCATCGAAGGCAATCCGGAGCGCCGGTCTCCGGCGGAACTGGCCGCCGCCGCCCGTCCCATCCTGGACGAGATCTATCGGACCCGGATCGCCGACTGGCACGCACTCTTCCAACAGCGCGCCAATGAGGACCGGGCGACCACCGACCTCGCGCGGGCGGCGCGGGCGGCGACCTTCGGCGCGGTCCAGAGCCTGCTGGTGGACATGGATCAAGTCGTGAACGGCACGGTGGATGAGACCGACGGCGCGATCACCTTCGCGGACGGCCCCAGCGCGGATACCTACGGCGTGGTGGACGAGATCGCCCGGCGCGTGCTCCTGACCGGCGGCGAGGTGCTGAGCGGGCGCGCGGCGGATCTGCCGGAGGACCAGCCCTTGGCGGCGATTCTTCGCTATCCCCTCTGACGCCCGCGACCGGATGACCCACGCGATGTCCTGAACCACCGCTCCGGTGCGGAACCGGAGACGGCGGTCGATCGGCCGATCCTCGCTCCTGCGGTCATTCAAACCAACCGAACACGTCGCGAGCGATGGACCAGCGCGGCGGTCGGGTGTGAGCGATCTCCCCCAACATCCAATACCGATAGAGGGCGTCCACGGTGCCGTCGCCCCGCGCGTTGCTCAGCCAGGCATTGAAGAAGGTCAACAGCGCGGTATCGCCTTGCCGCACCGCATAACCGAACGGCCCCAGCAGGATCGGCGACGGCGTGACCAGATTGAAGCGCGGATGCCGGATGGTCCAGGCCGCGCCCTCTTCCGCCGACATCAGCAGGGCATCGAACGCCAGCGGGTCCGCGCCCAGCAGCGCGTCGATCTCCTCGTTGTCCGCGAAGATCACCGGCTGAGCCTGAGGCAGATTCTCCCGCAGAAACCGCAGCGTCGCGCCATGATCCGACGTCGCGATGCGAATCTCGCCGAGGTCGCGAATCGCCTCCCAGGTGCGGAACGCGCGGCGGCGATGATCCTCGACCACCAACCCGACGGCGCTGTTCAGCACCGGCGTGGTCATCGCGAAGTGCAAGGTCATCTCCGGAACGATCGGCAGCAGGGACATGAACAGATCGCAGTACCCGGCATTCACCCGCCGTTCGGCGTCCGAGACCGAATCCACCGGCCAGAACTCGATCCGCGCATCCAGATGACGGGCGAAGCGATGGGTCATCTCCACATCGAAACCGACCAGCTCGCCATCCTGGTTGAAGAACGATGAAGGATAATCGCTGCGCTGATAGCAGGCGTGCAGCACCCTGGTCTCGCGCATGCGGGTGAGGGAGTCCTCGGTGCCGGGTGCGGCGGGCTCCAGCGGCATTTCGCGATGGACGGTGTGCGGCTGGGCCTCACCGAGCAACTGGAGCGAGGCGAGCACCTGGTCCTTGGTGAAGGGCACCACGAAAACGTAGGTATAGAAAGCGCGAATCCCGAGCAGCACGGCGACGATCAACAGCAGCGAGACCGCCGCGAACCGCAACAGCCGCAGCGGTTGCAGGCGCACCAACCCCTCCAGTGCATAGGTCCCGATCAGCGCGATGGCGATGATGTGCATGCCGGCCAGCAGGGTACCGAAACGCGAACTGATCACGTCCACGGTGACGAACATCTGGAACAGGTCCGCCGGCAGCCGCAACAGATCCAACAGAAACGGCAGGGCCAGGATGGTGCCGCCGAACAGGCTGGCGAGTCCGGCGATGGCCACGAGGGGATAATCCGAGAGATCGACGCTGGAGCCGACGAACCACCCGCCGAACAGCACGAACAGCAGCGATAGCAACAACCCCAAATTGGGAAACGGGAAGGCCGCCGGCACCAGAATGCCGATCGCGCATTCTTCCTCCGGGGTCGGTTTGGCGTCCGCGCCGGCGGTCTTCGCGAGCAGTTCCCTGGCGTCCGCCGCCAGCATCGGGAGCACGATCAAGACATTGCCGGTGGCGAAGGCCGTGAGCAGCGGTCCGCGAAAAGTCCGCAGCACGCTGCCGTAGGACAGGGGCGTCAGGCTGGCGATCAGGGCCGGGATCACCCACAGGCTCAGTATCAGCGCCATCGCCACGTAGATCACGATATAAACCTGGAGCCGGGCCAGGTCCGCCACATCGATGGTCCCGGCGGCGGCGGCGGTGATCGCGAACACGCCGTAAGGGGCGAGCCGGGCGATAAAGCCGGTCATGGTCATCAGCGTATCGCCCACGGTCGCGAGCGTGCTCAGGAAGCCCGACTTGTTGCGGACCCCGATCAGGGCCACGCCGAACAGAATGCTGAAGACGACGATGGCCGGCACGATGGCGTTGGCCAGCGAAGCGAAAATGTTGGCCGGGACATAGAGGCCGATGAAATCGACCGCCGCCGCTTCCTCGATCTGACTGGCGCTGAAAAACGAGGCCGAGGGCCAGTCCGGGAACGCCAGAGGGCTCGCCAGCACCACCAGCAGCCCGATGGCCCAGAGCGTGAGGAGCACCGCGCCGGCCTTGAACCCCAGCGCCTTGGCCTGCTCCAGCGTCAGTTGCCCGAGGGACGCGATCAGGGCCACGACCACATAGGGAATGACCGTGATTTGCAGCAAGGCGATGAAAATATCGCCGCCGATTTGCAGAAACGCGACCTTTTCGCCGAAGAAAAGGCCCACGAGGATGCCGAGTCCGAGACCGATGAAGACTTGGGTTGCGATCCCGATCCGGCGGCGCTGGGCCGGCGCTGTCTCTTGCATGAGGACTCCTGGGATGAGGTTGCCGAGGGTTGGGACAAGTGTTATTTTTTAACGCATTGAATTTGAACGATCATTAAACAGCCTAGCACATTCACGACATCGAGCAGTTATTACAAGGTGCTGCACGAGTTGCGGGATCGCGGCAACACGATGGTCGTGATCGAGCATAACCTGGACGTGATCAAAACCGCCGACTGGATCGTGGACCTGGGACCGGAGGGCAGGGGCGGGGGCGGGGCCGTGGTGGCGGCGGGCACCCCGGAGCAGGTGGCGGCGCATCCGGCCAGCCATACCGGGCGGTTCCTGGCACCGGTGTTGGGGCGGTAGAGGCGGTCTGTCGCTGGTTGATAGGGCAACCTGCATCGGTTCACGCAGGCCAGGAGGTGACGTATGATTGACCGTGTTTTTATACGTCAGGGGGTGCTTCATGAATACCAAACTGACTCTGCGGCTCGACGATGGCCTCATCCGCAGCGCCAAGCGCCATTCGGCCAAGTCCGGGAAGTCGATCTCTCGGCTCGTCGCGGATTACTTCACCCTGCTCGTCGCTCGCGAGGATGCCGCTGATACGGAGCTAACGCCGCGCGTGCGCTCCCTGCTCGGCGCTTTGTCTGGGGCGGCCATCGACGAGCAGGACTACCGCCGCCATCTGGAGAACAAGCATCAGTGAAGGTGTTGTTCGATACGAATGTGGTGCTTGATGTGCTGCTCGCGCGGGAACCGCATGCCGTGGTCGCGGCCAAGCTGCTCGCGCTGGTGGACAAGGGTGAATTCGAGGGCGTGATCTGTGCCACCACCGTCACCACGATCCATTACCTCGCTGCCAAAGCGGTCGGCCCTGACCCGGCCAAGCGGTGCCTGCGCGAACTGTTGGCGCTGTTCGACGTCGCGGGTGTCGATCGCGATGTCCTCGATAGTGCTCTGGGTCTCGACTTCCAGGACTTCGAGGACGCCGTGCTGCACGAGGCGGCGCGCGCCGCGGGCGCCACCGCGATTGTCACTCGCAACGGCAAGGACTTCGGCAACGCGGTAATCCCGGTATTCGAACCGCACGAACTGCTGGCCGCCGTTGTGGCAGCTAATGACAGCTAAGGTAAACAAAGGGTAGCGGGGCATGAACCGAGAGCAAACAGCCAAATCCCGAATGTCAGACCGCGGAAACGGGGATTTAGGCGATTTCCAGAAATGAAATTATCCGGCCTGGCTCCCACGCTCCAGCGTGGGAGCCCTGGCCATCGCGACGCTCCGGCATCATGGGCCGCTGGAGCGGCCCGAACGGCATTCCCACGCTGGAGCGTGGGAACGAGATGTAGGTAAGGCCTTTGCTGGAAATCGCCTAAG
>REEE01000190.1 GCA_007695245.1 Candidatus Competibacteraceae bacterium
GTCGCCTTCCAGGGTCAGGTGCAGACCGCCGGCGTTCCACACCCCGAAACTCTGGCCGGCGGTGCCGGTGAGCCGGAGCGCGAGCGGGGCGCTCTCCATGCCCAGGTCGCCGTGGCGGCGGGCGATTTCCCCGGACAGCCGCGCGCCGATGGAGCGGTGGATGTTCTTGACCGCGTAGGCGAATTCGCCGCCGGTTTTGGCGATGATGGCCGGCAGGGCGTCGCGCACCATCCGTTCGGCCAACTCGCCCTTGTCGAACGGCTCGTTGCGCGGCGCGCTGCAGAACTGCGGTTGTTCCGGCGATAGCCCGGCTTCGGCCAGGATCGGCGTCAGATCCAACCCCCCCTGCTTGCCGGTCGCGCCGGGCAGAAGGTCCAGCAGGTCGGTGCGGCCGATCAGCTCCTCGAACCGGCGGATGCCGAGGCCGGCCATGAGCTCCCGCGTTTCCCGGGCGACGAAGCGGAAGTAGTTCATCACCTTCTCGGCGGTGCCCTTGAAGTGGTTCAGGCGCAGTACGTTGTTCTGGGTGGCGACCCCGGTGGCGCAGTTGTTCAGATGGCAGATGCGCAGATACTTGCAGCCCAGCGCCACCATCGGCGCGGTGCCGAAGCCGAAGCTCTCCGCGCCCAGAATCGCGGCCTTGACCACGTCCAGGCCGGTTTTCAAGCCGCCGTCGGTTTGCAGGCGCACCTTGTCGCGCAGGTTATTGACGCGCAGGGTCTGGTGGGTTTCGCTCAAGCCCAGCTCCCAGGGCGAACCGGCGTATTTGACCGAGGTGAGCGGTGAGGCCCCGGTGCCGCCGTCGTAGCCGGCGATGGTGATGAGGTCGGCATACGCCTTGGCCACGCCGGCGGCGATGGTGCCGACCCCGGCCTCGGCGACCAGCTTCACCGACACCAGCGCCTGGGGATTGACCTGCTTGAGGTCGAAGATCAGTTGCGCCAGGTCCTCGATGGAGTAGATGTCGTGATGCGGCGGCGGCGAGATCAGGGCCACGCCCGGCTTGGAAAAGCGCAGGCGGGCGATCATCGGGTTGACCTTGTCGCCGGGGAGTTGCCCGCCCTCGCCGGGTTTGGCGCCCTGAGCGATCTTGATCTGCAACACCTCGGCGTTGACCAGATAGGCGGGGGTGACGCCGAACCGCCCGGACGCCACCTGTTTGATCTTGGAACTTTTCTCGGTGCCGTAGCGGGCCGGGTCTTCGCCGCCCTCGCCGGAGTTGGAGCGCCCGCCCAGCCGGTTCATCGCCACCGCCAGCGCCTCGTGAGCTTCCGGCGACAGCGCGCCCAGCGACATGCCGGCGGAGTCGAAGCGCGGCAGAATGCGCTCGATCGGCTCCACCTCGTCCAGGGGGACCGGCGGGCCGGCCGGCTTCAGGCGGAACAAGTCGCGCAGGGTCGCGACCGGCCGCTCGTTCACCCACCGGGCGTATTCCTGATAATCGGCGTAGTCGCCGCTGCCGACCGCCCGTTGCAGGGCGTATACCACCTCGGGGTTGTAGGCGTGATACTCGCCGCCGTGGATGTACTTGAGCAGCCCGCCGGTCTCGATCGGTTGCCGGCGTTTCCAGGCGCGTTGGGCCAACTCGACCTGCTCCGCTTCCAGGTCGGCGAAGCGCGCGCCCTGGATGCGGCTCACCGAGCCCTTGAAGCACAGATCCACCACCTCGTCGCGCAGGCCGACGATCTCGAACAGCTGCGCGCCGCGGTAGCTGTTGAGGGTGGAAATCCCCATCTTGGAGATGATCTTGAACAGGCCCTTGTCGATGCCCTTGCGGTAGTTCTCGACCACGGTCGGGAGATCGCGCCGGGTGATTTCGCCGCTGCGGAGCAGGTCGCGCAGGCAGTCGTAGGCGAGATAGGGGTGGATCAGGGTGGCGCCGTAGCCGAGCAGCACCGCGAAGTGGTGGGGGTCGCGGGCGGTGGCGGTCTCGACGATCAGGTTGGCCTCGCAGCGCAGCCCGTCCCGCACCAGCCGGTGATGCACCGCGCCGGTGGCCAGCAGGGCGTGGATCGGCAGGGTGTCGGGCGTGATGGCGCGGTCGGACAGCACCAGCAGCACCGCGCCGCCGCGCACCGCCGCCACGGCCTGGGCGCACACCCGGTCGATGGCGGGCTGGAGTCCTTCGCCGGCCGGGTAGTTCAGATCGATCCGCTGGTGCGGGTAGCGGCCGTCGGGATCGGCCAGCAGCGCCCGCAGCCGGCCCTCGGTCAGCACCGGGGAGTTGGCGGTCAGGCGCGGGGCGTAGGCCGGGCTTTCCTCGAACAGATTGCCCTCGGCGCCCAGACAGGTTTCCAGCGACATCACCACCGCCTCGCGCAGCGGGTCGATGGGCGGATTGGTGACCTGGGCGAACTGCTGGCGGAAGTAGTCGTACAGCGAGCGGGGACGGTCGGACAGCACCGCGAACGGGGTGTCGTCGCCCATCGAGCCGATGGCTTCCTGGCCGGCCTCGGCCAGCACCCGCAGCACCTGATCGCGTTCCTCGAAGGTGACGCCGAACAGCTTCTGATAGGTGTTCAGAACCTCCGGGGCCAGCGGTTCGGGAGTCGGCTCGTCCCGATACAGCGAGCGCAGCCGCTGGACGTGGCCGCGCAGCCAGCGGCGGTAGGGATGGCGGTTCTTGAGCGCGTCGTCGATATCGGCCGGGGTCAGCAGCCGGCCGGTTTCGACATCGACCGCCAGCATCTCACCGGGCCGCATCCGGCCCTTGGCGACGACTTGCTCGGGCGCGTAGTCGTACACGCCGATCTCCGAGGCGATGGTGAGGTGGCGGTCCTCGGTGATGACGTAGCGGGCCGGGCGCAGGCCGTTGCGGTCCAGCACGCAGCCCGCGTAGCGCCCGTCGGTCAGCACGATGCCGGCCGGTCCGTCCCACGGCTCCAGGTGCATGGAGTTGTATTCGTAGAACGCCCGCAGGTCGGGGTCCATGTGTTCGACGTTCTGCCAGGCGGGCGGAATCAGCAGGCGCATGGCGCGGAACAGGTCCATGCCGCCCATCACCAGCACTTCCAACATGTTGTCCAGCGAACTGGAGTCGGAGCCGGTCAGGTTGACCAGCGGGCGGATTTCCGCCATGTCCGGCAACAGCGGCGAGGAGAAGACGTGGCTGCGCGCCTCGGTCCAGTTGCGGTTGCCGCCGATGGTGTTGATTTCGCCATTGTGGGCCAGGTAGCGGAACGGTTGCGCCAGCCACCACTGCGGCAGGGTGTTGGTGGAAAAGCGCTGGTGGAACAGGCAGATCGAGGATTCGAGCCGTTCGTCGTGGAGATCGGGGTAGAACACCGGCAGGTTGGCCGGCATCACCAGGCCCTTGTAGCTGATGACCCGTCCCGACAGCGAGGGTACGTAGTAGACCGCATCGCGGGCGCGGATGCGCTGGTTGACGCGGCGCCGGGCCACGAACAGATGGCGTTCGAAGGTTTCCGGCGGCATCCCAGGCGGCGAGTTGACGAAAATCTGTTCGATAAGCGGCAGGGTCTGGCGCGATTCCTCGCCGCAGGCGTCGGGATCGACCGGCACGACGCGCCAGCCGGCGACCGTCAGTCCCTCTTTTTCCAGCTCCGCTTGCAGGTCGGCGCGCGCGGCGGCGGCGAGGGTCGGGTCGCGGTTGAGAAACACCATGCCGACGCCGTAATGCTCGTTCAGTTGAATCCCGGCCTCGGCCGCCGCCAGACGCAGAAAGGCGTCCGGCTTGCGCATCAACAGGCCGCAGCCGTCGCCGGATTTACCGTCGGCGGCGACCGCGCCGCGGTGGGTGAGACGGGCCAGGGAAGCGATGGAGGTTTGCACCAGCCAGTGGCTGGGCCGGTTGTCCATCTGGGCGATCAGGCCGAAGCCGCAACTGTCCTTTTCGAATTCGGGCCGGTACAGACCGGTAGCGTGCATTGGCTGCATGAGTCGTTTCACTTGCGGGAGAGAGTCGGGAGAGGCAAAACAAAGGACGTGCCATAAACCATCAAGCGGGCGCGGTTGATGAAAAATTCGGCATCGCGCCGATGCTGATTCAAAAAGTATAATTATTTCATGGTGTAAAAAATGGATTCACTGAGATTGTGCGCGATGATGGCCGGTCGTGATTATAACGAGCGACAGAAGCATGGAGCAAACCAACCACGGTTTGCCCCAAAACTGATCAGGCTGGCTGGCGGCACGCGCCAAAATAACGCGAACGGTCGGCAGGGCTTGAGTCAAAACAGGCCAAGCTTGAATGGAAAGCGATTGATAGGAGTAACCCTCTGATGAGTGAAACCAATATCGCGCCCCAAACCCAACAGAACGCTTGGGAAGCGGAACTGGTGGAGATTCGTGCCGAGGTCGAACGCGAGATGGAGAATCTGGTGACCGAGTTGTGGCTACGCTGGACCGATCGGGAGGGACGGCTGATTCCCACCAGCGCGGAATGGGCGCGCGGCGAGCAGCAGCGGGCGACCGAAGCCGAGCAATACGCCGAACAGGAACGCCAGCGGACGGAACGCCTGGCCGCGCGGCTGCGCGAACTGGGCGTCGAACCGTCCGAGTAGTCGTGATGCAATCATTCAGTTCCGGATGCCAGGGTGAGGGAAGAAATCGAGAACTCCGTCGCCGCGAAAGCAACCGCACTCGGGCGTCGCGGAGACAAGAAACGATTTATCTCATTGACCTGCATGGAAAAGTAATCCAATCTGCGCTATCATATCCGAAGTTTTTCCACGATAGCGGGAGCGTCCCATGAATTCCGAGTCTCGTATTCCAGAACCAAACGCGGTTTCGTTTGACGGGGCATTGCACTGGTTCGCTGAAATGCAATGCCGTGGACTGCTGTTCCACCCGGACGATGATCCCGCAGATATCGTCGTCATCCGGAGTGGCGAACCAATGTTCCGGAACCGGGAAATCGAAGAGGTCCGGTTCGTGCTGGACGAACTGTTTGCGGCTTTGGGCAATGACGTTTATGAAGCGGCCTATCCCGTTATGATGAACGCCTGTGGGATCAGGCTCGACGCCTAAACGCCGGCTATGCCCCGATATCATCGGCTGTGGCTGCGGATAGAGACCCCCTGTCCGACTCGTTACCCCGGATGACCGATCACGTCGATACGCAGATTCGGGTGATGGATCTGTTCGCGGGTCCCGGTGGTCTGGGCGAAGGGTTTTCGGCCTTCGAGGCCCGACCCGGCCACCGGCCGTTCCGGATTATCGCCTCGGTTGAGAAAGACCCCGCCGCCTGTCGGACCCTGCGGTTGCGCGGTTTCTACCATCGGTTGATGCAGGCTGGTGACCAGTCCGGGTTGGAGGCTTACTACGCCTATGTGCGTGGCGAGCGAGAATCGCCGGTGGAATCCGGAAATATAATCACCCGCATCGCTTGGCAACAGGCTGACGCGGAGGTTCTGGAACATACCTTGGGTCAGCCCGACACCAAGTCGGTGTTGCAGACGGCCATGGATCGGGCGCAAGTCAGTCGGAAAACGCCACTGGTACTGATCGGCGGTCCGCCCTGTCAGGCGTATTCCTCGGTCGGTCGTTCCCGCAACGCGGGTATTGTCGGTTACCGCCCGGAACAGGACAGTCGTCATTTTCTGTACCGGGTTTATCTGGATCTGCTGCGCGATTATCAACCAGCAGCTTTCGTGATGGAAAACGTCAAGGGCCTGTTGTCGTCTCACATCGCAGGCCGACGCTTGTTTCCGCGCATTCTCCAGGATCTGACCAGCCCGGCTACTCTGGAGGGTCAGGACCGCCGACGGGTTCACCCGCAATATCGCCTTTACTCTCTGATCGATGGGTATTCGTTCCGACAAGGCCAGAATCCCGACTCGATTCGGCCCGAGCAACTGATCATTCAGGCCGAGCACTATGGCATCCCCCAGACCCGCCACCGGGTCATTCTGCTTGGGGTACGCGAAGATCTGGCCAGCCTGCTCGACCGCTTGGGCCGTCCATTTCCTTGCCTCAATCCATTAACCGGGCCAGAGGGACAGCTACTGGGCATATCCACCCGTCAGGTGCTGGCCAGTCTGCCGCCGTTGCGCAGTGGGTTATCCTGGCTCCAAACTTCTTATCAGCGCGGAGACTGGCACCAGACTCTATCCGCCCTGGCCACCGATTTCGGGCCGAAGATCGAGGATCCGGAACTGCGTGCCGCTTTCGAACAGGCGGCGCTGCAAGCCACTGCTGCGGACCTGCCACAGGGCGGACGCAGCGTGCCGGTCGCGAACCAGACCGCAGAGTCTGTGGCCCTGCCAGACGAACTGGCGACTTGGTATCGCGGAATCGATCCACCGCTGGTTCTGAACCACGAGACTCGTAACCACATGCCGGAAGACTTGGCGCGCTATCTGTTCTGCGCCGTATACGCCCGGCTGAAGGGCGTTTCACCTAAAGCCACCCAATTTCCCGTCGCGCTGGCACCACGTCATAAGAATTGGGAAACCGGCAAGTTCGACGACCGGTTCCGGGTGCAAGTTGCCGATCAACCGGCCACGACGGTGATGAGCCACATGGCGAAGGACGGTCATTATTTTATTCATTATGATCCAGTCCAGTGCCGTAGCCTGACAGTCCGCGAGGCTGCTCGCCTGCAAACCTTTCCAGACAGCTATTTCTTCGAGGGTAATCGGACTCAGCAGTACACTCAGGTTGGCAATGCAGTTCCACCGCTCTTGGCACGGCAAATCGCCAGTGTGGTCTGGAACTTGTTGCGATAGCCAAGGTGATGGAGTGAAGTGGAGTACGCGGAGATGACCGACATCGTAGATCAGGCAACCCGTTCTCGGATGATGTCGCGCATCCGCAACCGGGATACCGCACCGGAAATGGCGGTTCGGCGCGAGCTATACCGTTTAGGCATACGCTACCGACTGCACAATAGTCAGTTGCCCGGTCGGCCAGATATTGTCATTGGCCAGCAGCGGACCGTGATTTTCGTCCATGGTTGCTACTGGCACCGACATCCGGGATGCCGGATGGCCTACACCCCAAAATCCAATGTTGAGTTCTGGCTAACCAAACTTGAAGGTAACGTAGCCCGGGATACCCGGAATCAGGCCATGCTGGTGGAACAGGGCTGGCGGGTGATTGTGATCTGGGAGTGCGAAGTAGGCAACCGCACGGCGCTGCGGGAACGGCTCGCCAAATTGCCGGAAATGAGGTCAGGAGCAGATGGGATCACAAGTTAATTTCCTCCGGCCATGTTTCCCCGACACCGAAAACCACGCCCGCCGGAACAGAGGATACTCCGCAATTGGCCGGCTTCACTTCGGGTATGCCATCCAGAACTTGGCTATAGCTTCCCTTTAGAACCGCCTCCCAACATTCCGCCTTCTTGGCCCATTCTGAAACCATCTTGCCGCTGGCGGACTGATGAAGAACCCGGTTAACCTCCGGTGCCCATGCCTGCATTTGCTGCTTGAGCCGGGACGACAAGTCCTGCTGCTGCCAGATTCTGTCCAGATCGATCCTGTTTCCGAGACGGTGGCTGATTAGGGCGACCAGATAAGTGGTGACATTGGCCTGAAATGCCTTAAATGCCGGACGAACCAGCTTTTGGGCAACCTTAAAAAGGATTGTCTTGGCGATCATCCGCTTGTAGAAGAGGACATCAGGCTGTTGTAGCCAAGGACTTTTTTTATCAGCCAAGCTATTCATGAAGGCAAAAAAACACTTCTGTGAACCAAGACTGACTTGGTCAGGTTTTTGGTTCCAAGACATCAAAAACTTAGCCAAGTCTGTCTTGGTGAATTTGTGGGAAGAAGGAATTTTTTCCGTAATCTGGCGCAATTTTGCCCGGGTAGTGCCTTCACGAGCTAGTAGTGTTTTATAGCTGCCAGCAGCCCGTTCATAGAACCACCGACTGGTGCCATCGGGGCAATAGGTCGTATTAGCGAGTTTCTCAATTTCGACATGGAAAGAGTGATTTGTGAATATATCGTCTAGCCTAACTGCATTTTGACTGTTGGCATAACGGGATACCGCCGAAATCATGTCCTCCTCGGCTTCGGTGTCATCAGATCGCAGAATGATGATTTTGGCAGGAATGCGAACTCGTTTTAGATCAGTCTTCGGTTCTTTCTTCTTGGTGAAATAAATAGAAGCGGTCGTTTGCCCACCATTGACGATTTGCATTCCTCCCATCCAGAGAATGCCGGGAAGTCCGCCCGCAGCAGTTTCCAGTTTTATCTCATCCGCCAGAATCACAATTCCATTGTTGTAGGCCATAAAATGCTCAGGGTTTTTTATCAATGTGTCTCGGATACCCCGATTGACCTTCCCTGTCGCGTTGAGAAATGAACGCACGTTGGCTTCCAGCAACCGGTCTCCGTATTTTTCATAGACAAATCTCAGCACTTCTCCAGGAATCACCGTCAGCGCATAGTCGTAGTCGGACATTTCACCTGGCACATAGATGCAGGGTAGGGAGCTGCCGGCGACATCCTTGAAGTTGACGGTAATTTCATCACGGGGTTTACCTTCCGACCAGTGGCGATGCAATCTTTCAATATCCATCACCTCTAGCTTGATTGTTTTGCCACCAATTTCCCTCGACTGGAAATTTTTTGTTGTCGCCTGCTGGTCAGTCAGGACATAGATTCTGATCTGGTCGAGAGTTGGATAGCACTTTTTGATACTTATGGCGAGTGCATAGGCGTCGCTGGATTCGTCCATAGTCTTTAGCAACTTCCCTTCGGCACAGCCCTTGAGAAACCGCAGACACTGCTCAGCAGCTTTTTTAGTCTCGCTGTCGGCAATGGTTTTCAATTCATCGGTGCCCGAATACAGACTCGCGAACAGATCAAGTTGCAGATCAAGTTGATCAGTATCGTCGGACAGGGCATAGCCACTCAAACGGAGTATTGCATTTCCGAATCTTGCCTCATGGTGGCAGATGGCGGGTTCGTCGAAGGTCATGCCGATATCAGCCATGTGCTGCATGACGATCTCGGTAAAGACCAGTTCCTCGTAAGGGGAAGCACTATCCGGGTTATTGATGCGCTCCCGGACCTCGGCTTGGGTCTGCCGTAAAAAGTCGATCAATTCCATGTGATTTTACTCATTGTGAAGCAGGATGTTGGTTAGTATTTGGTCTTCGCATTCGATCCGGTCAAGGTCAATTTCATAGCGAACGGTAGTAACGGCGGATGGTATCTTGGAGCGGATAAGGTTGGGGAAGCGGTCGTCAACCCGCAGCAGGCGGCTCCGGTTGTGGACGAACCGCCGGGGATAGCGATCCGCCATGGCGTCGGCATAGCCGGCGTGCAGCAGCAGCGTGTTGAAGGCGTGCAGCACAGCAGAATCGTTCCGCAACCGCTGCCGGGTCGCCTCGATCCGACCAGCGAGATTCAGTCCCTCGGGGTCGATACTCAGATGTATTCCAGCCAAGTAGAGCGGTTCCGCAAGGCTGGGGTCCAGTTGTTCCAGCGACAGGATCTTGACCGGAAAGCCCTGTTCGGAGACCGTAGTCTTGACTTCAATGGCCCCGGTGGCGGTTTCAAAGTCATGCAGGCCATGTAGCGGCCCACGCCAAGCCTCGACCGCTGATAGTGCGTTCAGTCCCGCATCCAGCAGCAGCGCCAACAGGATTAGCTCGCCATGCAGACCAAGTTCGGCTTCTGCGCTCAACAGTCCATCCTGTCCCCGGCGCATGAAGTTCTGCCAAGCCCGGATCCGGTCCAGAAACAGCCGGAAGAGTGCTCCTTCATCCAAGCCGGACGCCGCGCCCAGCGTCGAGACCATATCAGCGGCCATCAGGGTAAACATTTCAGGATTGCCAGCGGGCTGACGTACCAGCCCAAACCAGACTCGATCCGGCTCGGTGGTTCCCATATCGACGGTCAGAACCGCAAAGCCATGCCCCAGTGGCAATTCAGTCGGGGGGATATCCAGATGGAACCCGGCCAGCAGCGCCTCCTCATTGCCGGGAAAGCGCCGGCCCGCCAGCAGGTGACAGTGAGCGTAGGTTGCCACAGGAATACAGCGCCAGCCCGGTTCATTGGTGCGGCCTGCCAGTGCCCGCCAGGCTGCCAGTAGCACCTCGCATTCATTCGGCAGCGCCATATTCCTGCTCCCACTGTTCCCAGAGTACATTGTTGACTTCGTATTTCACTTTTCGCCCGGCATCACTGCCGGGGAAGCTGATGCCAAACGCAATAACGTGTGGGGTATCGTCGGGTAGCTGTGCGTGTTCTGGATCAAGGGGATAAAGCAGCAACAACCCTCGTTCGGGATGCGCTGGTACACCTTCAGCCCCGAATCCCCGGATTTTGCGGATCGCCGGGCCGCTCGGGATTTTGGGAGGTTTCTGGTCTTCATGGAGCCGGCCTGGATCCGGCTTGAAGCTGTGTTGGGTCTCCACCAGTGCCGCCAGCCACGCGGCCTCATCGAGATCAATGGCCTCATCGCGGGGAGAAAGCAGCCGACCGATAGAATAGCGATCAGGATGATCCCCCTTCTTGGCGCGGTTCAGCATATTGATTTCCAGACTGTCGGTTATTCGGACTTTTTTGCCATCACCCGCGATCAACACCACAGTCCACGAGGTCAGTTCTCCGATTTCCGCCATTGATCCAATAAATTCGGCCAGCAGGTCCCCGTTGACCTTGCGGGCTGCGGGGTGTGTTTGATAGCGGGTCAGAAACTCGATAACCGGTTCGTGAGAAACGGCCTTCCAGAGAAAGCCGCCTTCCCACGATTGCCGGCTACCATTTCGCCAGCGTTCAGGACTGAGCTCATCGGGCGGAGCGAGGGCATTCAAAAAGGCTTGGGTCGCGGCCAGATTGCGCTGTAATGGCCCCTGATCCCGGTACAGGGCGACCGTTTCCAGAATACAGCCACTGAAAGACAGCATCATGCTGTGGGCGGTACGCATTTTCAGCGGCGAGGTGACCATCAATACCGGATGCGACTGGACTCGCAACCCGTAGTCGCGGGGCGTCCCGCCGCTTTCGGCCATAAGGTCAAATTCTTGGCGCAGTTCTTCGCTGGCATCAGCAATGTGCCCAAACCATTCGATCAAATCGCCCGTGGTGTAGAGCCGGCAAACATCCAGATAGCCGGGTCGGTAGCCAAACCAGCGCCCCATCTGCATGAGTGTGTCGTACATGCGGGAGGCACGCAGGAAGTAGCTGACGCTCAGACCCTCCAGAGTCAGTCCTCGTGCCAGCTTGTCGCCACCAATGGCAATAACTTTCAACCCGGTTTCCTGATGCTCGACATAGTCCAGCGCATCCTTCGCCGTACCGTTGATCGTGCGTACCTGAACATCCTCAATGATCTCCGGCAGTACCGACAGAATGGCGGACCAAGAGGGCAACGCCGCTATGCTACCCGTGATGTCGTCGTTCAGCCCGGCGTGGGTTGGAACAAAATCCCGTTCCCATAACGTCGCTAGGCGCTCAAGCAGAGACAGGTGATCAACCTGTCGTTGCAACCTTTGCCGGATATGCCGCTTATGTGCCTCGATCTGGCGGGCCACTTGTTTCTGAACCGCAGTAAATCGGGTGACATGAACCAGCATCGACGCATGTTCGCGGCTCTGTCCGCGTAACTGGCGCACTGCACAGGACAGCAAAAACGCATCAATAGCCTCCACCAGCGAAGGCGGCAAACTGTCCTGCCCCTGATAGAGTGGATGGTGGCCGTTTTTATGCCGCTGAGGCATCCAGCCCTGAGTGCCATCGCCGGTCGCATAATCAGTAACTTCGCGGATCAGCGGCGGACCGTCTTCGCGTAAATCGCCAACGCGCAGTCCAAATACCCGAGCCGGGCCTACATAGTTGGAGGGGGCGGCCAGATTGATGATGAACGCGGCGGGAAACAGATCAGGGCCTTCTTCTCTGGTCGCGCCTCGCTCGTGAATGAAAATATTGGCAAATGGTGTGGCCGTGTAGCCTACATAAGCCGAACGGCTGAAAGTATGCAGAATCTGACGCACCAACCGGTTGATGGCGGTCGGTTCGTGTTGTGGGTCGGGATGCCCCTGTTCGTCAATAATCTGGTTACCCGTATCGACCGAAGCGTGATCCGCTTCGTCATCAATCAGTAGCAGGGGCAGGTGGGTCACAATTCTTCGTCCCGTTTCCTGATCCTTGGTATTGGTGACATGGTTGTGAATCCAGCCCAAAAGCCGCTTCAGGACGGTTTTGTTCTTCTTGACCACGAACAGCCAAGGCCGCTTTTCCGGGCTGACGCCGAAATTCCGGGCCACTTTGGTGTTGAAATCGCCGTTTTGGGAGCGGTTGGTGGCGAAATTCGGGCGAATGCCAAGATCGCTGTTGAGTTCACCCACGCCAATGGTGCGGAGAGCATCGCCGGTAACCGGTCCAGTTTCGTAGCCAAGAAAGCCCTCATCAAGCCGCATCTGGGTTTGCGCCCGCAGGTTGTTATGTAGTCCTGCCAAGACAATGATGATTTTGTAGCCGGCATCGGCGGCCTTGTTGATCAGGCCGGTGTAATGGCTGGTTTTGCCCGACTGGACATGTCCGACAACCAAGCCACGCCGATCCCAGATGCCTTCTCGCTGTGGATCTTCCAGTAGGCCCAGCACTTGGTCAGTGGATTCATCAAGAGCATCGACCGCTGCGAACGATAGCTTACGTTCCAGCCATTCACGGTAACGCTGCCAGTAGGGCCGTTCCTGCTTGCGGGCGGCGGTTAGCCACGGAATATGCCCTTCCTCATTCTGTAGCGTTGAATCCTTCCCAATCCACTGGCTGAAGCGACGGATCAGCTCTTCGGTGACGGCACCATAATCTACATCCTGTCCCCATCCTGCCTGCGAAGCCTGCAAAAAACTCATGACCAAGTGGATTTTTTCAAGAATGATTGTGGGAGTAATGCCAGTACGATCCGGGACTTGCAGCAGCATTTCCTGCGCAAACTTGACGACTTTCTGATCACTTGCGTTCATGCAGACCTCTGGGGAAGTTATTCAGGTGTCAGGGTGTCCGGCAGGTTGCGGACCAGATCGGGATACAGGTGAAATGGATCCGTGCGGAGCAACTGTTCACGGGCCAGATGTGGCGAAAGCCCTTTTCTCTGGATCATGTTTCTGAACATCACTTCCAGAACAGCCACAACCTCGGCTGGCGCTTCGCCCACGAAGCCGGTACGCGGGACTTCCTTGCCCTCGGTGGTATCCAGCCAGAGGCGCTGCACCGGCACTGTTGCTTCAATCACCCGCAGCATGGCCTGAATTTGAGTCAGCAGCG
>REEE01000118.1 GCA_007695245.1 Candidatus Competibacteraceae bacterium
GGGTTTGTCGGCGCTGGCGGTGAAGCCCAGGATCGGCAGCCGGGCGCCGGCGGGGTGCTGGCGGATCTCCTGAATCGCCGCGATGCCGTCCTTGCCCGGCATCTGGATGTCCATCAGGATCAGGTCGAGGCCGGGTTCGGCGGCCCGGGCCACCGCCGCGTCGCCGTCGGCCGCCTCGAGCACCCGCGCGCCGTTGCCGCGCAACTGATTCACCATGATCGCGCGGTTGATGGCGTAGTCCTCGACCACCAGCACGGTCCGGCCGGCCAGGGGCAGGGGCAGGGGCGGCGGCGCGGGCGGTTCGGCCGCAGCGTCCGGCCCGGCCGGGGCCAGGTCCTGGAGCGTCCGGGCCAGCGCGGCGCGCAGCTGGGCGCGGGTCGCGCCCGACCAGAGGATCAGGTCCACCCCGACCCGTCGCAGCCGCCGATCCACGCCGGCGTCGCAGCCGGGCTCCAGCGCGAGCAGCACCCGCGCCCGGCGGCGCAATCCCGCCCGCGCCGCCGCGAGATCGGCATCCCGCCAGGCGGCGAGGTTCTCGACGACCAGCACGTCGCAGGTTTCGGCTTCCGCCGGCGCGGCGGCCGGCGCGACCGGCGCGCGCGCGTCCTCCTCGACCGCGAACCCCAGACCGGCCAGCCGCGCCGCGACCGAGGCCCGGAACGAGGCGCGTTCGCCCGCCACCCGCGCCCGCAGCCCGTTGGGGAGGGCGTCCGCCGCCGGCGGGCGGGCGCTGGTCGGATCGGCCGCCGGGCGGAGGGGCAGCTCGACCGTGAAGGTCGAACCGCGACCCACGGCGCTGGCGACGGCGATGCGCCCGCCCAACAGCTCGCAGTAGCCCCGGACGATGGACAGCCCCAACCCGATGCCGGTGTACCGGCGGTTCAGCGCCTCGTCCGCCTGCTGGAACGGGGCGAAGATCGCCTCCCGCCGGTCGGGCGGAATGCCGCACCCGGTGTCGCCGACCCGCAGGCGGAAGACCATGGGCACCGGCGGATCGCCGCCGGGCGCCGGGCGCGCCACCGCCAGTTCCACGACGATCCCCCCGGCTTCGGTGAATTTGACGGCGTTGCTGAGAAGATTGGTCAGGATCGCCCGAAACGCCTTGCCGTCGCTCTCCAGCGCGACCGGCGCGTCCGGGGCGACCACGACGTCCAGGTAGAGCCCGCGCGCGACCAGCAGCGGTTCGAGCGGCGCGGTGATGGCCTCCAACTCGTCCCACACCGCGAGGGGCGCGAAGGCCGGCACGTATTTGCCTTTCTCCAGTTGGGTGTAGTCGAGGATGTCGCTGATGTGGCGATACAGGGTGTGGGCCGCCGCCTGGATCGTGTGCAGGGTTCCCGCCTCGGCCTCGTCGCGGGCCGTTTGCAGCCGTTGCTCGACCAGCCCCTGGATCGAGTACAGCGGGGTGCGCATCTCGTGCGAGACCTTGGCCAGAAACAGGCTCTTGGCGTCATTGGCGCGTTCGGCGGCGCGCCTTTGGACTTGGAGGGCCTCCAGCGTCTGCTGGTACTCGGCGCGGACCCTGGCGAGCTCGCCTTCCAGGCGCGCCTTGCCGCGCGCGAGGGTGTCGGCCAGCAGGTTGACGCCCTCCTGGAGCGTTCCCAGCTCGTGCTGGTCGGTCTGGGGCACCCGCGCGGCGAAATCGCCGGATTTGATGCGCTGGATCGCGGCGGCGCTCCGGCGGATGGCCCCCGACAGCCGCCGCCCGGTCCAGTGGGCGAGACCCGCCGCGGCCGCGAACGCCAGCAGCACCCCGCCCAAATCCCGCCACAGGTGCCGCCGCCAGCGGGCCTGCGCCTCGGCCAGCGACAGCGTCACCGCGACCTCGCCCAGCGGGCGCGGGGCCGGCGCGGCGGCGGCGAGCGCCACCGGCCGCAGCAGGACGGGCGCCACGTACCGCGCGTGCGCCTCCCGCGAAGGCGCGACCGCCGCCGCCAGCGGATCGTCCCGAGCCGGCGGCGCGGGGTCTGGGGCGTACCGGTACAGGATCCGGCCTTCCCGGTCGACGACCGTCACGCCGGTCACCGGCGCGCCCAACAAAGCCGTGGCGGGCTGGATGGTGGCGGCGACGATATCCGGCAGTTGTTCCACCGCCCCGGTGGCCAGGCCGTATTCCAGGGCTCCGGCCAGTTGGGCGGCCAGCAGCTGGCCGTGCTGCTCCAGCAACCGCCGGTTGTGTTGCAGGTGGCCTTGATAGACCGTGAAGGCCAGCAGGCCGGTGACGACCAGCGCCGGGGCCAGGGCGATCGCCAGGATCTGGCCGTGGATGCTGAGGCGACCGAAGCCGCGGGGCCAGGGCGTCATCTCAAGGTCCCGCGAACAACGAGCGGGCGCGGTCCAGCGCCGCGCCCGAGACGCCCAGGGTGCGGGCCACGGTGGGATTGAGCGCGAGGCGGACCGCCGCCGGATAGGCCGGCGGCGGCGCGCGGTTCTGGGCCAGTTCGGCGAGGAGGGGCCGCGCCTGCGCCGGGAGCGCGGCTTCGTCGGCGACCACGGCCGCCAGCACCCCGGCCGCGACGTACCGGTCGGACGGACCGCCGAAGGTGGGCACGCCCTGGCGGACGGTCATCAGCAGCAGCGGCTTCAACGACCACTCGTTGATCAGGGTCGGCTCGGGAGCGAGCAGCACCGCGTCCAGGCCGCGCAGCCGGCCGCGCAGCGCCCGCACGGCCTCCAGATCGGTGGCGGCGGCGATCACCTCCAGGCGGAACTCCAGGCGGTCCGCTTCGGCCCGCAGCGGGTCCAACCACCCCGGCGCGGGGCCGGGCGCCAGCACGCCCACCGTGCGCGCGGCGGGCAACAAGGCCCGGATCATTCGCAGGTTCAGCGCCGGGTCGGCTTCGAGATAGATCGCCGCGCGCGCCTCGGCTCCGGCTTCCGCCAGCCACGCGGTCGCCGCCGGGTGCGGCATTCCGAGCCCCAGGGTGGGGCGCCGGCAGGTTCGGACGGCCGCGCGCGCGGCCGGCTCGCCCCACGCCACCACGACGTGGCCGTGCCGGCAGAGTTCGGCCAGTTCGGCCAGTTCGGCCAGTTCGTCCGGCTCGGCCGCGGGCGGCGCGTCCGGCCCCGACGCCAGAAAACCCCGGAGGGTCGGTTCCCCCGCCGAGGTTCGGAGGACAAACGAGCGCACCGCGGATCGGTGCAGGGCATAGGCCCACTCCGCCGCGAACGGCGTCTCCCGATCGGTCAGAACCAGCAGGGGAACGGCGTCGATCGCGCCCGCGTGCAGGATCAGCCATCCCCCGATCAGCCATCCTTTCCACCACCGCCCGCGCATGGACCCGGTCAGTAGCCGACGGCGAGCCGGAAAAACAGGACGCGCTCCCACGCCCGGTCGGGCAAATAATCGCTGACCGATCCCAGCAGGTTGGCACCGATCAGCTCGGCGAGGACCGAGGTGGAGCCGACGTTAAAGCGCCGGGCCACCCGGAGACCCAGCTGGTGGTAGCCGTCGATCTGGGGATCCCGGTACCACTGCATCCCGGACTGATAGTCGTAGTTCAGGCTCGCCTGCCAGCCGGCGCCGAACTCCTGGCTGACCAGCAACCCCAGTCCGTGGCGCGGCGCGCTCTCGGCATAGCCGGCGTCGTAGCGGGTCCCCGAAGCGTCGATGTCGGTGAGGGCGTAGCCGGCGAACAGTCGGGTGCCCGACGAATTCCGCCAGTCCCATTGCGCCTCCAGCCCGCGGACCACGATCGGGTCATCGTTGGCGAAGTCCAGCACCTGATGGCCCGGCAACAGGGTGGGAAGTTCGGGGGCAAACCGGTAGAACGTCCCGATGTAATTCGAGTAGCGCTCCTGAAAGAGCCGCACGTCCAGGTGGGCGAACCGCGAAGGCCGCCAGTGGTAGCCCAGTTCGACGGCGCGGTTGATTTCGGGATCGAGCCCCCCGCTGGCGTGGACGCGGTAGATCGTCAGCGGTACGTTCGCGCCGCGCACGATGGCCCGGCCCTGGTTCTCGTAGAGCGTGGGTTGCCGGGAGCCGGTCGAGTAGGCCGCGCGCAGGGTGTGTCGGTCGTCCAGGTGATGGTGGAGCGAGACGCGCGGCAGGAACAGCCAGTCGTCGGTCAGCGACGAATGTTCCAGCATGGCGCCCGCGTTCAAAATCCAGGCGGGATCGATCCGGTACTCCCCGTGGCCCGCCAGCCAGGACACTTCGTGGCGCAGCGTGGCGTCGGTATCGAAGTAGAACGGCGACCGGACTCTTTCCTGGTAGTAGCCGAACCGGGCCACGGCGCGCCACGCCTCCGAAAAGTGCCGGACGTACTGGACGTCCGCTTCGTAGCGCTCCTCGTCGATTTGGTAGTCGACCCGCAACGGCGTGCCGGGAAGCAGCCGGTCGGTGCGGAACCCCGAGTCGCCGTAATGGAAGGCGTTGTGCGACAGGGTCAGCGTCCATTCGTCGCGCGGGGTGGACCGCCGCCAGCGCAAGCTCTGGAAGTTGTCGGTGACCGGGAAATCTCGCGTCGGCGGTGCGGCGATCGCGGGATTGGAGACGGTGTACTCGCCCCGCGCGAACCCGGCCTGCAATTTCAGCTCGCCGCCGGCTCCGAACGGCAGTTCGCCCGCGAGCGACAGGCTGGTGTTGCGCCGGTCGTCGGGGACGTTGGGATAGCCGCTGTCGCCCTGGCTGGCCAGGGAGAGGGTGTAGTCCATGGCTCCGATCCGGCCGCCGTAGCGCGCGAAGCCGTCGGCGATGCCGCCGCCGCCCGCCGCGATTCGCGTCGAAAGGCCGGGGTACTCGGCGGGGCTGCCGGTCTGGATGTTGATCACGGCCTGCAGGGCGTTGGAGCCGTAGGCGGCGGCGGCGGGGCCGCGCACGACCTCGATGCGCTCGATGTTCTCCAGCGGCACGGGGAGATTGTTCCATTCGATCACGCCCCGCGAGTACTGAAAGATCCGCTGGCCGTCGAGCAGCAGCAGAGACCGCCGCGCGAATTCGTCGCTCAGTCCGTGGTAGGTGGCGGTCGGCAAGTTGTTGGTCTTGTACCCCACCTGGAAGCCGGGGACCAAACGGAGCACGTCGATCAACCGGCGCGCGCCCGAGGCTTCGATCGTCGCGCGGTCGATGACCGTCATCGCGTTGGGCGCCTCGTCGAGCCGTTGCGGCAACCGCGCGGGGGTCAGCACCAGGGGCGGATCGCCCCACGCCGCCGCGTCGTGATCGCCGAGCGCGAGCGTTTCGGCCGCCGCGCGGCCGGCGGCATCGAACCCCAGCGCCAGCAGCGGCAGGCAACACGAGAGGCGGACGGCGCCCCGCCGGCGCGGCGTCAGCATCCGCCGGCCCCGCCCCGCGGCCGGCCCGCCCATTCAGCCTCGGGGTCGGCCAAAAACTCGTCGATCGCCCGATCCAGCGCCCGCCCCGCCGCCGTCAGTTCGTCCGGGGCAGCGCCGGCGAGGACGCCGGTTTCCAGAGCGCCCGCGGCCGCCGCGACGCGCTCGATGCCCAGGTAGGCGCCGCCCGACTGCAAGCGATGCGCCCGCCGGCCGACGTCCGCCCAATCCGGGGGCGCGGCCGCGACGGCCCGCGCCAGCGCGGTCCGCTCCTCGGGCAGGCTGGCGCGGTACTGTTCGACCAGGGCGCGGGCTAGATCCGGATCGCCGCGGCAGGCCGCGAGGGCCGTTTCGATGTTGAGTGGAACCAGCGCGATGTCCATGAGCATCACTTGACCGTTTGATTACACTATCAAGGCTAGCGCGTGGCAGCCCGCGAATGCAACACGTCCGCCGTCGGGATAGGGCGGCGTTCGCGCCGCGCGCGGCTGAATTTGACCCACAACGTTACCGTCATGCTGGTTACCGCATTGTTGTTTGGGGGAGGACTGCTGTTCTGGGTGGGACTGTGCGCCGGCCGCCGCCGCGGGTGGCGGGCCGGCGCGGTCCTGCTCGGGCTCGCGCTGGCCGGGCTGGCCGGCGCGGGCGGCGTCCATCCGGCGTTCCTGCCGGCGCTGGCCGGGATGATCGCCCTGGCGTGGGCGCTCGAAACCTCGCGCGGCCCCGCCGCCGCCGCCGTCGGGCGCGCGGTCGGCTGGGCGTGCTTCGTGCTCCTGGTCCTGGCGCTGGGGTTTCGCCTGCTGCCGGGGCTGACGCCGGTCGTCCTGCTGGAGGTCGGCGGCGAGGCGCTGCGTTTCCCGCCGGAAAAACTCCTGCTGCTGGGGCTCGTGCCGCCGCTGGTGCTGGCCGCCGTCGCGCCCGCCCGCCCCTGGGGGCGCGAACGGCCGGTGCGGACTTTCCTGCTGGCGCTGGCGGTCACGCTGTCGGTCCTGATCCCGCTGGCGCTCCTGCTGGGCCACGCCCGCCCGGGCTGGACGGACGTCCCGCTCCCCCGGCTCGCCTACGGCCTCGCGTACAACTTCCTGTTCGTCTGCGTCCTGGAAGAGAGCTTCTTTCGGGGGATCGTGCAGACGGCGCTGGTTCGCGGGGCGCGCCGCCGGGGCTGGCCGCGCGCCGACGTTCTGGCCGTCCTCGGCGCGAGCGTGCTGTTCGGGGGGGTTCACCTGGGGGGCGGTATTGAATTCGCGCTGCTGGCGACGCTGGCCGGCCTGGGGTACGGCACGGTCTACTACTGGACCGGGTGCCTGCACTACGCGGTGCTGCTCCACTTCGCGGTCAACGCGGTCCATCTGCTGGCGTTCGCGGCGCCGGCCGTCTGAACCGGCCGCCGGCGGGTCAAGCGGCCTTGCACTCCTCATCCAGCAGGTCCGCCACCCGGCAGTCGAGCGCGCGGGCGATCGCGACCAGTTGGAGCACGCTCAACCCCAGCAGCCCGCGCTCGACCCGACTGAGCTGCCCCTGCTTCATGTGGATGCGCTCGGCGAGTTCCGCTTGGTTCAGCCGACAGTCGACCCGCCGGAGCTTGATGCGATGGCCCAACTGTTGCTTGAGGTCTTCGTCGTTCATCCCATTTTCCTTTGTTTTTATTAACTCAGTTAAAATAATATAAAGCCATGCGATTTCAACGGCAACATCAGCGGCTCATGCGGCGGCGCCGCGCCCGACGCGCGCCCGCGCTGGGGGCCGGGCCTTGACGGCCCGCGCCCGCAAAACCCGCCGGCGCGCCGGGCGGGCTTACGTCCCGACCGATCTCAACCCCGATCAAGCCCGGGCCGTGGCCGAACTCAGCGCCGCGATCGATCGGGGCGACGCGGCGTGTCGGCTGCTGGGCTTCGCCGGCACCGGCAAGAGCTTTGCCACGGTGCGCCTGCTGCGCGCCTACGCCCACGAACGGCCGGTGCTGCTGACGGCCCCGACCAACAAGGCCACCGCCGTGCTGCGGGCGATGGCGGAAGCCATCGGCGGCCAGGTGGCGTCGACCACGACCCACAAAGCGTTGGGCTTGCGCCCGGAAGTGGACGAAGACCGAGGCCAGATGCGCCTGAAGCAGATCAGGTCGCCGGAGATTCCCGACGGCGCCCTGGTGTTGGTCGATGAAGCCTCGATGGTCGATGCCACCCTGCTGCGCTACATCCACGCAGCCGCGCAAGCGGCGGACGCGCAACTGTTGTTCGTGGGCGATCCGTACCAGCTGCCGCCGATCTTCGCGGGCGAAAGCCCGGCGTTCGCCGGCGCGGGGGTCACGGCGCGCTTGACGCAGATCGTGCGCCAGGCGGCCGACCATCCGATTCTGGCCATGACCGCGCGGATCCGCGCGGCGATGGACGGCGGGGATATGCCGTATTTCACAACGCAGCGCCACGCCGCGGGAAGTTTGATCCTGCTCGACTCCGCCGCTTTCGAGACCGCGCTGTGGTCGGCCTTCAGAAACCCGCGGTACGCGGCCGACCCCGATGATTGCCGGGTGTTGTCCTGGACCAACCAACGAACCCGCGACTACAACCGGCTGCTCCGCCGGGCGCTGTTGGGCGAACGGGCCGACCGGGACGCCATGCTGCCCGGCGAAATCGTCGTCGCCTGTACGCCGATTCCGAGCGCCCGGGTCAACGTCGGCGATTTTTTGACCGTCGAGGACGCGCTGCCGGTCGACCATCAAGGGATTCCGGCGTACCGCGCCCAAGTCCAAGTGAATCGGGATGAGGTCGTGGAGGTGTTTGCCGTGCGCCCGGAAGGTTACGCCGCGTACCAGGAAAAACTGTCCTCTTTGGTGAAAACCGCGCGCGCGTTGCAGCGCGAGGCCGAGTACCGCCCGTTGACCGATTTGGAGGACCGGCGTCGCCGCGAGGCCTGGATCGACTTTTTCGCGTTCAAGGATCGGAGTTTTGTCGATCTGCGTCCGATTCACGCCTCCACGGTTCACAAGAGCCAGGGGAGCACGTACCGCCAGGTGTTCGTCGATCTCTCGGACATCGGGCGCAACACCCGGCGCGACGTGCTGTTGCGGCTGCTGTACGTCGCCCTGACTCGGGCTCGGGGCGACGTGGTGGTGACGGGGAAATTACCGGACCGGCTCTATGCGGCCGACCCGACGCAGGACGGGGTGGGCGGTTGAGCGCGACACTCGCGCGGGGTCGGTTGGCGCCGCGGCGTCCCGCAGCCGCTCGGGCCTGCCTGCGGGGGTTCGGGAGTTTCCCGGCCGCGGCGTCGCCCCTGCGGCCGGGGCGGACAGCGGTCAAAACGGAATGTAGCAATCCCCGGCGTCGGGGTCGGGCGCATGCACCCGGATCCGCCAGGCGTTCCGCGCCCAGTCGAGATGAGCGGGCAGCGGGGCGTCCCGGTCGGCGATGCGCATCCAGAGGGCGTCTCGGCCGGGATCGTCGCGGCGGATGTAGCCCAGTCGCCACCAACTCGCCGGTTCCTGCGCGTTCGCATCTGCGGGCACCGACACGAAATCGGCGCCGATTGCCCGGCGCAGGGTCCGGCTGTCCAGCACGATCATCACCGCCTTGCCGTCGGCGGGATTCTCCGGCTCGTAGCACAGACTGACGGAAATGCCGTCTCCATCGGTGCTTTCGCCCAGCGCGCGCAATAGCGGCTGGTGGGTCTCCGACCAAAGCACGGCCTGAAAGACGCTGGGAGGATGGGTCATCTCAATCATGGGGTCTTCACCCGGCCTTGCGGCCGGGTGCCTCTCGGTTATTGAATCACCAGGTTGAGGTCATCCGCGCGCCGCCGGGGAAGTTCGGTCGCCGCCGCGGGTTCCCCGGCGCGGGGGCGCGGCCGCCGCGTCCGGGCCATCCAGGTTCGGATCTGGACTTGTTTGGGGTTCGGTGGTCGCCGTTCTCTCATGCGTTCGTCTGCATTTCTCAGTCTGGTGTGAATTCGGAAAGAGGTTGCGGCTGTCCCTGGCCGCTTTCGGTTATTGCTCCCAGCCGTTGCCTTCGTACCGCCAATCAAGCACGGTGTTTTCGTACTCTTCCTGAGTTACCTCCTCGAACTCGAGAAAATACAGCCTCTCGAAGGGGTGATCGTCGTGGATGGCTTCGAGTACGACGTCGCCGATAATGCCGAGTCGGCGGCCGTGGCAACTGCTGATGTAGTAGCGTTCGGGCTTCGCCGATTTTCGGCGTTCTCTGGCGTTTCGTTTGGTTCCCAAGTCTTCAGTCATGGTTGTTTTTCCTCGTAAGGTGCCCCCGGCGCCGCGGGGGCGAGCGGGAGACGCTTACGCGCCCTTGAGTTCGGCCGTCCGTTCGGTGAGCCGCCAGAGGGCCTGATTGATTTTCACGTTGCCGTCGACCGACCGAACAGCCTGGGTGGTCAAGCGGCGCCCGGTGCCGCCGATGCCGGGTTGACCGCCCTTGAGCATGTTTTCCTGGATCCGTTGATAGGTAGTCCACAGGTCGGCGCGGCGATCTTCAGCGCGGCGGACTTGCAGCAGTTGATCGGGGGCGATGGGTGCCTTGCCGGCGTCCCAACGCAGGCCGAGCGCCGCTTCGGCCAGCGCTTCCTGTTCGGCGGGCTGCAAATCGATCCGACGAAAGGTCTCGACCCGATCGGCGATGGCGGGCAGCGCCGCCACGATCTCGTAAGTGCCCTCGATCACGTTATCCAACGCGGCGTCGGTGTGGCGGCGGCGAACCTGTTGCACGTTCGAATCGGCGACGACCATGCCGTTGCTGCAAACCAGCCGGAACAAACCCGCGTGGATCTGGTAGCAGCAGGAACCGTCGTGGGAATTCACGAGGACGGCTTCCGGGTAACAGTCGCCGACCATCGGCAAGGTTCGATCGAAGCGGCGGAAACGCAGTAGGTGTTTCGAGAAACCCAGTCGATCCGAAACGCGCGCCCGACTCTCCTCGGCATGAACGGGGCGCCAACCTTCGCGATCCAGCACCTCGATCAAATCCAACGTGGAAATAAACTGGTAGCGGTGGGAGACCCGGCCGTGCGCCTGGGTGGCGAAAACGGAAGGCGCTTTTTTCTGGATTTGCTCCAGGGTGAGTACCTGCATGGACATGTCATCAACTCCTCTCGGCTGCTTTGCGGAAGAACCCCGGTGCTACGGGATAATTTATAAACTGAATTAATAATATATTAATTCAGTTTATAAATTTAGTCAAATGAGCCGATTAAAAAAGTTGGCCTTGAGAGGGAAAAACAAACGGCGCGGGAGGTGGAGACCGAAGAGGGAGGGGCGAGCCGAACGACGCGCACCGGCGGGGCGAGGGGAACGCGGACGAGAACGGGCCAGCCAACCGCCGCGCCACCAGGGACGACGGGCGGGCGACCCAACGCACGGCCACCCGCCGGCGGCGGGATACTCCCGCACGTCCCGCGCTCGGCCGCGGACATCCACGACCGAGCGGATGATCCGTGCCTTACGCGCCATGCTCGGGCGGGAACGCCGCGCCGAATCGGCCGTGGCGGAAATCGTTCATCAGACGCATGACGCTGGTAAATTCATAGTCGGCCACCGCCGGGCAGACTTCGCCGGTGATCTCCAGCATCAGCGCCACCTCCTCGGAGCTGAAACCGTCGTGGCGGCCGGACTCGAAGAGGATGCTCCAGCCGGGCCGCTTATCCAGGGTGTAGCGCTCGTAGCACACGCCGCGCTCGCCGGCGTCGCAGACGGCGGTCGACTGTTTGGCGACGACGAGGCCGCCGACGCGAAGGGTCAATCGATCGTTCATGTTCGGTGTCCTCTGGGGTAAGTCGTTTCAAGGGGGGTTCGGGTCCGCCGTCCCTGGCGCGAGGGGCGGCTATCGGAGGCCGTTCGCCCGGATCAGGTCATCGAGGTCCTTGCCGCGGCGGGCGTCGACTGGAGTTCCCAACAGCCCGGTCGCATGGCTCAGCAGGATCGCCTTGACGTCGTTCTCGTCCAGCGGCGCCAGGTCGGCGTTCGCGGCCGCGTCGAGGGTCTTCTTGGCTTTCTTTTCGATCTCGTACAGCCAGTGATCGACGATTTCGATCTGCTCGAACTTCTCCAACGTCTCGTTACATTCTTCGCACATGATGTTTCCGCCCGCCATTGCTGGCGGGCGCCTCGGCTTATTGGATGGGCACGATGTCCAGGGCGCGGCGCCGGATGTTCCAGCGCAAGTGCAACCCGAACAAGCGGAGCTGATACGCGGCGGCGACCAGGGTCATGCGGGGGTGCAGGTAGATCATGACGCAGACCCCCAGGTCGGCCGCTCCCAGCACCAACCCGTATCCCGTTCGGGCCGGCCAGGGATGGCGGCGCTCTTTCTCGGTCCAGCTTTCGGCGTTCAGCCACGCCCGGCCTTCGGGGCCGTCGAGCCAGTCTTCGAACGCGCGGCGGTCTTCGGCGGCGCGGGCGTCGGCCCAGGCGCGATGGTCGGGATCGGCGGTTAATCCGCCTTGCCAGTTTGCTCGTACTGCGATTAACATTGTTCGTACCTCGTTCGTCACGGTTCGGGGTTGCAGTCGGGGCGCTCGCGTTGTTAGCCGCAACGCAAGCGCCTTTTTTTATGCGCTCTCCAATAATTCGGCGACAGTCATTTCCCGCACCTTGGGCGGTTTGTGTCGCGCGGGCGCTTCTCCGTTTTGGCGCATGAGCCTTTCACCCATGCGGATCGCTGATTGCGTTGAATCGGCTTGCACTTGGAACGACCAAGCGACCGTGCCTTTCAAACGCCGATCGAAATCGACTTTGTAGGATTTCATGGATTTAACTCCTGGGGTAATTTAATTAATGGGAACGCCGGGGTATTGGGTAGGCTCGTATTGTCGACGCCAATCCTCAATTCCGGCATCGATCAAGCGATCGACGAGCGTTACCGCGCGCAACGCTGCGGGATCGGCGGCTATTTCTTCACAGAATTTAGTGAGTTGCGTTGGTGACATGAAATCGGTTAAATCGACTTCAATCCAGCGTGGCCCTTTGGTTGGATTGCCCGATAAGCCGTAATTACCCCCGATTTTTGTGGTCTGCTTGCGCATCTTGACCTGACAGATGATCGGGCGTCCGTCCTCGATCTCGTATTCAATTTGAAAGGGGTAACTTTCACCCGCGCATTCGTAATTTAATTCATAGGTATACGTCTTCATCATCGACTCCTGTTTGAGAGAGGATAGGTTGATTGAGATGGATTCCTTATCCAGAATATTTACCTCCATACCGCGAATTTTATTTAAAATAACGGAAAAAGTAAATAAAAAAAACATTAATTTAAATAATAAATATAGAAAAAAGGAAGGAGAAAACCGGAGGGCGGGAAAGAGGCGGAGCAGTTGAAAGCAGGAAGGAGCGCAGCCGGGCGGGAGCCCGGCCACGCCAAAGAGGAGGGCGACCGCTATGCGATCGGCAACAGCCAAACGCCGGAGCCACCGGCCGAGGGAAACGGCCAGCGGGCGGCGGGGCCGAGCGGCGACGGCGCGGCCACCACGAGCAACAGGCCGGGCGCGGACGACACCGCCCGCACCCCGACAAACCAGCCACGACGGCGGAACGCGGCGGCGACCAGAAACGCCCGACGCCCGGAAGCGAACGCGAAGGCGCGACCGGAACACCTGAACCCGCACCAGGAGAACGACAGCGCTGCGGCACGGCGGGACACAACAACAGCGGAAGAAGCCACGGAACACCTCCACAAGCAGAGCGGCCGGCGACCGGCCGCGGACGGGGAAAGAGCGGCCACCTAAGCGGCCAGGGCGAACGGCGCGGCGGAAGCGGCGCGGGCCGCCA
>REEE01000147.1 GCA_007695245.1 Candidatus Competibacteraceae bacterium
TGGGCTCCGGTCCAGACGGGCGGACGGGTTTGCGCCAGCAGTCGGTCGAGCGCGCCGGTCCCCTCGGCCCACCGATCCAGCCCCATCAAGGCGTCGGCCTGGATGAGGGCGCGTTGGAACTCCAGATTTTTGGAATAACCCGGTTGCGGTTGCTCCAACCGACGCAGGACTTCGCCGTATCGACCCATATCGCCAAGAACCTGCGCTTGCCATAAAGCCGCCGGCACGCCCTTTTGGTCGAGTTCGGGATCGGCGGCGAGAGCACGCTCGTAGCAGGCCAACGCGGCGTCGAAGTCTCCGAGATCACGACTTGCCGTGCCAAGATGTGATTGGAGTCGCGCCTGCTCCGGCATCAGGGATACCGCCCGCCCGGCCAAGCGATGGATCAGCCGGTAGCGGCCCTGCTCTCTTAACAGTCCTAAAAGATCGTCCCAAGCCTCCATCCGGCGCGGATCGATCTCCAGGGTCTTGCGATAGGCTTGCAGCGCCTCGTCCGGTCGGTTCGTTAACCAAAGATTATCCCCTCGCTGGTTCCAATCGGCCGCGGTCTTCGGCTCGCCAGCGAGATCCATGGCTCTCCGCAAGAACTTCCTGCCGGCCAGGTTTTCGAGATCGGAGCGGGAATACCAGACCCGCAAGAACTGGACGAACCAGGCCACGGTCTGGCCGCGTTGCGCCTTGACCTCCAGACAGAGCCGCATCAACGGTTCGCGCAGCTCGTAGTAATTGGACCGGCCCAAAGAGTCGGCCTGGATCACGTAGCCCAGGTCCACCAGCTTGCCGAGTTGGGCGGAAACGGTCTGGGACGTGGCCAGAACCTCGCGGGCAATCATTTTCACCGGCGCGGCGGCGCGCAGTCGCCGCAGGGCCTCGATGATGCCGCGCTGCAACGGAGCGAGCCGGCTCATGCGCGTCTGGTAGTAAGGCGTCAGTTCGTCCATCAGGCGCATGAAGGGGGTGACCAGATCGTCCAACGACTCATGGGTCAGAAAATCATGGAAGATGACGTAGATGCGCGGGTTGCCGCCGGCCAGATAATGCACCGCGCGCACCCGCGCCAGACCCAGCGGGCTCCAGATCAGGTCGGCGAGTTCGGTATTGCCGGCGTGCTTGGCCAGACGGGCGAGCAAGTCCGCCGCCTCCTCGACTCCGAAGGGCACCAGGGTCTGGGTCCGGAAGAAACCGTAAAAGGTTTTCTCACGCTCGGTCAGGGCCTCGATCAGGCTGGTGCTGGTGGCCAGAATGGTCACCCGTCCATGGTTTTGCACGAAAGCGCGCAGCTTGCGCTGACCTTCCTCGCGCAGCGCCAGCAGCAGGTCGTCCAGGTTCTCGATGATCAGCAGCAGGGTGCGGTCGTCGAGGACCTCGAGCAGCAGCCGTTCCAACATGGCCTCCTGGCGAGCGGTATCGTCCTGGTCGAGCACTGCGTCCATGCGCTCGTCGAGCCACTCCAGATCCACTTCGTCCCGCCGCAACTGGCGCACGATCAGCGTCAGCAGCGTCCCGTAGCCGGTGATGTAGGGATCCTCCGGCAGCCAGGCGATGCGCAGCCGCGCGGCCAGGGCGCGGTCGGCGCGCACGCGGTGATGAACCAGCGCCACCAGATGCGTCTTGCCGATGCCGCGCGGGCCGAGCAACAGCCGTTGGTGCTTGTTGCCGGTGGTGGCGCTGTCGCGGATGGCATCCACGATCGACCGCGCCAGTCCCTCACGGGCAACGAACAGGGCCTCCAGGGTCTCCGGGTCGCTCAGGCTGGGGGTAAAACTGGAGTGGGTTTTCGCCATCAGCCCAGCCCCAGATCGATTCGCCACCAGCGCCGAATCAGCGCGAAGCGGAAGCGGTAGGCCCCACGCTCGTCCTGCTCCAGATAGTGGTCGCGCTGCATCAGCTTGATCAGCTTGCGCAGTTCCTCGCGGTCACCCTCGACGATGCGCCGAACGCGGTCGTTGTCGGGCCGCGCCTTGATCCGCAACTGCTCGTGCAGGGCGTCCAGGTCCAAGTCCTCGGTCTCGGCGAGCACATCGAGCAGGGTCCGGGCGAGACTGGCGGATTCCCCGTAATACGGGCCGAGGCGATTGCGGTAGTGCTCCAGGTTCCACGAATCCTGCGGCTCGGTAAGGGACCGGGCGACCACGGCATCGACCGTCCGCATGGTTACGGGTCGACCGAGATCGGCCAGCGTGGCAACCACATGATGGATGTAGTATGGGACGCCCTCCACCTGCTCGGCGATACGCTCGGCCACGTCGGCGGCCGCCGCCAGCCCTTCGCCGCGCAGTAGTGCATCAGCCAATTGCACCGCGTCGGGCGGCGCCAGCGGTGGGACCTCGATCGTGCGCAGGTCGTTGAGCGGCGAATGAACGTAATCCTGATCCTGCAACCCCGCGACGACGTGATGCAGGCCGATCGAACCCGTAAAGACCAGCCGCGGATTGGCGTGAGTCTGGCGCAGCCCGCGCAGAACATCCAGCAGGTCCACGACCGCGGATGCACCCTCGGCGCGGGCGATTTTCTGCAACATCCAGGGAAACTCATCCCAGATCAAAACCAGGCGTTGATCGGCATTGCGCGCCAGTTCGCCGAGCAGCCGCTCCAGCACCGTTTTCCAATGCGGTTGCCTGGCCTCCGGGAGCTTGAGGATGCTGGCCACCTCGAATCCGCCCAAGGCGGACCAGAAGTCTCTGAGCCATTGGGTCGCTTTGTTGGACGCGCTCAAGTGAGTCCTGATGGCCAAGGCCAGACGCTCGATGAACTCGGCCGCGCGGCTGACCCCTTCGACGTCCAGGTAGATCGCCCGCCAGCCCGCGATCGGCTCGGCCTCCATCTTTCTGATGATCGCGGTCTTGCCCATGCGCCGCTCGGCCACCAACACCAGACCTTGTTGCTTTAGGATGGCCCAGAGCTGAGCGATCAGGCGGTCGCGCCCGATCACATCACTGGGAGATACGATACCACCGGGATTAGCTTTCATTAAAATACCTCTAATATAAAATGTACGTCAATTTTAATTTACGTTAAATATAACGCTTATTTTAGAGCCTGCCAATCCAATAATTGACAAAACCGAGAAAGTGGCGGGCGCGAACGGTTTCGTGCATTGGGTCGCTCTCGAACCCCCGTCGAATGTCTTATGGCCATTGTCCCAATGCAGAAGCAGGGGCGACGTATACGTATAATGTGTTTGGCGAGCATCCCTCAATGAGGAGGATCAGGCATGAGTACCGAATGGGAAAACCGCATTACCTTCAACCCACAACAGTGCGGCGGGCAACCCTGCATCCGCGGCATGCGCATCAGGGTTGCGGATCTTTTGGAAATGCTCGCCCAAGGGATCGAGCCAGAGGAGATTTTGAGCGACTTCCCGGACCTGGAGCGCGCGGACCTCCAAGCCTGCCTGCACTTCGCGGCCAAGCGCGCCGCCATCGCGAGATTGGCGGCGTGATCTTCTGGATCGATGCCCAACTACCCCCCAGCCTGGCTCCGTGGCTAACCGAAACCTTTGGAGTTCCAACCCAGTCCCTGCGCTTTCTTGGAATGCGCGACGCAGAGGACGGCCAAATCTTCGCGGCGGCCCGGCGGACGGGCCAAGTGGTGATCGTCAGCAAGGACAGCGACTTCATCGAATTGATTCTTCAGCGGGGGATTCCGCCGCAATTGCTATGGGTCACCTGCGGCAACTTGACCAATCGACGACTGCGCGAGGTGTTTTCCCGACTGTTCCCCGAGGCGATCCGCCTCTTAAAGGCGGGGGAATCCATCGTGGAGATTGGCGATGCGCTCTGAACAGATCCAGGGAGATTGGCCGCCCCGGAAACGACGTTTGAGGGCGGAGCTACGCATAACTGATGACAAGATGATGACATTCCTGGGGCCACGCATCGCTCCACACAGAGCGGCTTTAGAGCCCGTACAAAACCTCCCCTCCGCGCGTTCAAACGTACAACTCCACCATCTTCCGCCAATATTTCGGACTGTGCGCTCGACCCTGCCAGACGTGCATGGCGTGCCAGACGCCCTTGCGCCACAGCGACTCGCTGAGTCGCCGGTTGTTATCCAGAAATGGGTCCCGATCACCGACCACCATCACGATATCCAATCGCCGCAGATGCTCCAACAGCCACGAATCGCTCAGGTTTGGCACAAAGTGGTTGGGCGTGTTGAAGTACACGTGCTCGTCGTAGTGGCCGTCGAATAGATTGCGAAAATCCTCGACTGATTCGGTCAGGTCGTAGCGACCGCTTAACGCCACCACCTTTTTAAACACCTGCGGATGGCGAAAGGCGAAATTGACCGCGTGGAACGCCCCGAAGCTACAACCGTGGGAAATCACGCAGGGATGGGCGTTCTTCGTCCACATCAACGGCAGCACCTCGTCGAGCAGATAGGTTTCGTATTGCACGTGCCGGTGGACCCGGTCCCAGGGACGGGACCACCAGCAATAGAAGCTCTCTTCGTCGATGCCGTCCACGCAGTACAACTGCAAGTGCCCGTGCTCGATCTTGTGGCGCAACGCCTCCACCAGCCCCATGTTTTCATACTCGTGAAACCGGCCGCAGCGGGTCGGAAACACTAGCGCCTTGGCCCCGCCGTGGCCGAAAATCAGTAGCTCCATATCCCGGCCCAGCCGGTGGCTATACCACTTGTGATATTCCCGGTTCATGCGTGCGATGACCTCAAGCAACTGAATCACTTGCAATTTACCGCACTCATTTGACAGGGTTATGACAGCGGCCACCCATCGCGCTGAAAAACCTGCGTTCGATGCTTCGAGCAACCGTCGTCAAACGGTGATCAAGAATTCATCTGTTTATTACCAAAGGTTCACACGGTTCCGGCAATTTCCGCCCACGTGCGCTTTCCATGCCAACGCGAGGCGGAGTCATGCAACCCTACCCTTTTCGATCGATCTGGATTTCCGACGTCCACTTGGGCTCCAAGGATTGTAAGGCAGAGTTTTTACTGGATTTTCTGCAAACCATAAACTGCGAGCAGCTCTATCTGGTCGGCGATCTCATCGATTTTTGGAACCTGCGCAAGGGCGGGCGTTGGCCGACTTCCCACAGCCGCATCCTCAAGGCGGTATTGACTTTGGCGCGACAAGGGGTCCGGGTGACCTACATTCCGGGAAATCACGACGAGGTCGCGCGCGACTATCTGGGATTGCGCGTGGGCGGGATCGACATCCGGCCGGAATGCGAGCACCTCACCGCCGACGGGCGACGATTCCTGGTGACCCACGGCGACGAGCTGGACAGTGCCGTCCAGTGCGGTGGCTGGCTGGTGCGTGTGTTCGGCGAATGGTTGTACGACGTATTGCTCGCGGTCAACCGTTGGACCAACGCACTGCGCCGCCGGCTGAACTATCCCTACTGGTCGCTGGCGAATTTCCTCAAGCAACGGCTCGGGCGCGCCGCCGCCTACATCGCCCGGTTCGAAACCGCCGCCGTGCGCGAAGCCCGGCATCGGGGCTTCGACGGCGTCATCTGCGGCCATATCCACAAGGCGGAACTGACCGAAATTGAGGGGATCTGGTACGCCAACGACGGCGACTGGGTGGAAAGTTGCACCGCCCTGGTGGAGCATCCGGACGGGCGGTTGGAAATTCTGCACTGGGCTGCGGAACTGGCGCAACGCGCCGCGCGCGCGACCCGGACGACGGCAACGCCGGAACCAGAAGCGGTGAGCTGATCATTCCCTACAGATCGCTACTCGCGCGCCCCCACGAAATGAAAATAGCGCCAGAGTCCACCGTAGGCGCGGTGGACCGTGCTATCCAGCGGCTGGAATCGGGCGCGCAGTTCCGGCAGGAGATGTCCCTCCATCCGCACGTGATTGACGCCCATCCAGCGTTGGAACATCGGCCAGTCCGAATCGTGAAAGTCCACTATGGCAATCAGCCCATTCGGCCGCAAATCCTGGCGGGCGCTGGCGATGACCTGCGCCCAGCCGGGATCGATCATGCTCAGGCAGTACGACAGCACGATGAGGTCGAAACGGGGTTCGTCGTGCAGCGGCCGGGTATAGGCCTGATGCACCAGGTCGATCCGGTCGCCGAAGGGCTCCAGACCGCGCCGCGCCCGCGCCAGCATATCGACGGACAGGTCCAGTCCGATCAGCCGGGCCTGGGGAAACCTTCGCGCCAACCGCGCCAAGTTCCGGCCGGTGCCGCAGCCGATTTCCAGAACGGTCGCCGGAGTTCGTAGCCCGGCGACCCGTTCGACCAGGTCGGTCCGGCCAAAGAGAAAACTCCAGCGGGTGGCGTCGTAGAGGCGAGCGTGCCACCGATAATAACGCTCGAGCGCGCGATCCGGCGCGGTGGGTTCCGTCGTCACAGCACCTCCGCCAGATGCAGGCTGCCGTAAGTGCCGACCCGGTCCTGCGCGTGCAGGGCACCGGTCAGTTCCGGGAAGAAGCGGACGGCGGATTTCACCATCTCCGGCAGAAAATTCAGTTCCGGACTGGCCGAGCGCAACAAAATTCGGCTGCCGGGCCGGCTGTTGGCCAGAATCAACGCCCATTCCTCGCGCAAGGCCTCGGGTTGATGCCAGGCCAGCCAGTCCTGATGGTCCAGCAACACGAAATGGCTGTAGACGCCGGGATGGTTCTGGAGAAAGCGGCTGACGGTCGCGTTGTGGGTCTGGACCCGGCCGCAGTTGGCGTGCAGTTGCGCGAAATGCTCCGCTCTGAGGTAGTTCGGGCAGCAATCCGCCGTATAGGAGCCGGTCAGATAGACCCGCCAGAAGTAGTTGTCCTGAATCAGCACCTCGGTGAGGACGTGCCGCAGTTTGGAACTGACGTAACCAACCATCCCACCCGGATATTGAGTGCTGATCAGCCGGATCTGCGGGCGGGGTACGCCCAGCATCGCCATGGTCATCGGCTGCTTGACCAGCCAGGAGGTGAAGCGGCCCCACAGCGCCGGTTCGATCTGCTGGTAGATCGTCCGCTGTTCCTCCAGGGTCCGGGCATCGAGCAGATCGAACAGCCGCGTTCGAAGATGACGGTCGGCACCCAGCAGATAGCGGCTCAGAATCCAGGCGATGGCGCCGGACGTGCCGTAGTAGTAGAACGACCTCTTGCGCCTGGCACCATCGAAGTAGGCGATTTTTTCGTCCCAGAAGGTCTGGGCATAACCGGGCAGGCTCGGCCGCACCGCCCGGTACAAATCACGAAACGCCTGGTGCGAACCGTTTCCGAACATGCGGAACAGGTCGTCGAAGTCGCCGCGCTCGATCAGCGCCAGCTTGAGCCGCAGCAGCGCGTTCTGGCGGGGGTTGACATCCACCGCGTGAATTTCCGCCGGATCGTCCAGCAGATAGTCCAGGGTGTTGCACCCGGCGCTGGTGAGCACCACCACCCGGCTGTCCCCGTTCAGCTCCAGGATTTGTCGGTCGATGCGGGGGTCTTCCCAACAGACGTTGTAAATCAGGCAGCGGTTATGAACCGCCTTGAACACCAGATCGTGGGCGCCGTTGACCAGTTTCATACCGAGCTTCTTGACCATATGACCGACCGAAGAGGAGATTCAAGGAAACAGCTTTTGAATCTTTCATCATCGACGCGCTAAATGACCGTGGCATGGCAGACAGATTAAGTTTTAGCGACGCCCCCCTCAACAGGGTCATGACCGCACCCGACCAACCCAATCAAAAATCGTGATTGAAAAAATAGGCCAGGGCGTCCCGCAGCCGCGCGGCTTCGGCGGCCGTGCCGGGATGCTCGAAATGGCCGGCCTTGAGCACGAACAATTCCCGAGGACCGGCGAGCGCGTTGTGGATGGCGAACTGGCCGGGCGGCGGTACCGCCGGATCGAAGCGGGCGGCGGCGACATGCAGCGGAATGCGTGAATACCGCGCCGCCACGGCGGCATCGAAATAGCGCAATGTCTCCAGCGCCCGGCCAGTCCGCTCTTGATAACGGCGCACCGCCGCGCCGCTGCCGACGCAGGGCCAGGTGAGCCGGCGCGGGTGATGGCCGAAGCTGGGCACGTTGAGATGGGCGCGATGAAAGCGTTCGTCCCACGGCAGGGCCAGCGCGCCGACGCCGCCGCCGAAACTGATCCCCAGATACTCCAACCGGCGCGCCGCCATGGGGAACAACTCCAGCAGCGTCGACGCCGCGCACCACACCGTATCAGCCGCGCAGCCGCCGAGGACATAAGTTTCACGCTGCTGAATCCCATGCAGCACATGATCGTCCGGGTTGGCGGGAATCCCGGTGCCCGCGCTGCGGGAGATGCCGCGCGCGCAGGGAAACAGCAGCGCGGTTCGCGGCAGCGGCAGGTGAAAATCCGGCCCGTCCCGTCCCCCATAACCATGGCCCACCACCGCGCCGCGCTCGACCGGTTCATCACGCGGCCGGGTCAGCCAGCCCCGGATGCGCAAACCGTCCAGCGAGGTGAATTCCACCGCGAATACTCGAATACGGGCTTGCGGACTCGGCAATTCCCGCAGCGCGGGGGCGACCGCCACCGTTCGGGATCGGGCGTGAAGGCCGCGCCAGAACGACGCGAAATCCGCCGGCTCTTCCGGCGCGGCAACCGCCAACAAGGCGGCCAGGTCATGACCCTGCGTGGGGTCGAATGGATAGTCGTGGCGAAACATGGAGAGCAATCAGGTTCGATTTACCAGGAGTGTATTCCACACCAACTCGACCGATCTGAATTTCCGATGGTCATTGGGGCACGATCGATCGGGCCGGGCCACACCACCGTGCCGTAACCGATATGAGCGTCATTAAACACATTCCCATCCGGCGAAGCCCCCGCGCGATCACCTCGAACCCCGCCGTCGGTGGCCGGATCTCGGCAATGATCGACTGTCACCCGTCTGTCAAGCAGGCTTAAAGCCTTTGTCATTGACCTGACCTATCGTCTCGTGAATTTGCTGACTGCTTGCCATTCGCTGACTGCTGTTCATTTTCGGAGGTCGCCTTGAACGTTCAGCCGCAACTTCACGAGTCCAGGGGCCAGCCGCCGCTCAAGGGAACGCTACGGGTCGCTTTCGCCCGGTCGGCGACCGAACTGCGAGCCGCGCAGCGCTTGCGCCATGAAATTTTCGCCGGGGAAATGGGCGCGCGCCTGCACAACCGGATTCCCGGCCTGGACCACGATCACTTGGACGCGTACTGCCAGCATCTCCTGATCTGGGATACGCTGACCGCCGAGGTCATCGGCTGCACGCGAATCCTGACCGAGGAGGGTGCCCGCCAAGCCGGGGGATTTTACTCCCAGAGCGAGTTCGAGATCGATCCGGTGCTGGCGCTGCCCGGACGGTTCGCGGAGATCGGCCGGACCTGCGTGCATCGCGATTATCGCAACGGTGCCACCATCACTGCCCTGTGGTCGGGCATCGCCGGTTTCGTGGCCGAACAACGGATCGATTTTCTGATCGGCTGCGCCAGCATCCCGTTGGGCGAGGATGGTGCCATGGCTCAGGTCATTTTCTCGGAGCTGGCGCAACGCTACCTAACGCCCGAGGAGCGACGGGTGCGACCGCGGATTCCGCTGCCGCGACGCGATGTCGTGGCTCGGGGCGACTATCCATTGCCACCGTTATTGAAGGCTTATCTACGGGTCGGCGCGCAAATCTGCGGCGAACCGTTCCTGGACGAGGATTTCCAGGTCGCCGACGTGTTCATCCTGGTGTCCACCCGGCAACTGACTCGGCGTTACGCCCGGCATTTTTTGGAGCGCCGCGCGTGAGCGATGATCGCGCCGGCGCGTGGCGGCGAACCGGACGTCGGTTGCGACGGGCGCCGCTGGTGGTGTTGCATGTTCTGGCCGGTATCGGGGTGGCGGCCCTGCTGCGTCCGGGGCGAAACGGACTGGTTTCCTGTCGGCCTCTGGCGATCTGGAGCCGGATGTTGTGCTGGATGCTGGGAGCGCGCATCGTGGCGGAGGGCCGCCCGCAAGCCGGCGCGGTGCTGTTCGTCGCCAATCACGTGTCCTGGCTGGACATTTTTTGCATCGCCGCGATCTGTCCGACCCATTTTCTGGCCAAGCGCGAGGTGGCCGACTGGCCGCTGTTCGGCTGGTTGAGCCGCCGGGCGGGCACCGCTTTCATCCGCCGCGGTGGTGAGAATGGCGCGGGCGAGGCGTCCGAACAGTTGACCTGGCGCTTGCGCAACGGCGGCCGGATGCTGGTGTTCCCCGAAGGAACCTCGACCGCCGGCGAGACGGTGCGCCGCTTTCATCCACGGCTGTTTCAGGCCGCGATCCATGCCCGCTGTCCGGTCCAGGCCATCGCACTGCGTTATCCTTGGAGAGACGGGGTGCATCCGGATATTCCCTTCGTCGGCGAGGCAACGCTGCTGCCGCACTTGTGGCGGCTGCTGGGCGAGCGGCGGATCGTGGCGGAGTTGCGCTTTTGCGCGCCGTTGCCGACGGCGGGTCAGACTCGCGATGGGCTGGCCCAACGGACTCGGTCGCAGATTCTCGATGCCTTCGCGGCGTCCGCACCCGAGCAAACCGCCGTATGCGTTCAGAATCACCGCCCGCACCGGACCGCGATCTAACCCCCGTGGACAGCGCCAGCACCCGATAGATCAGCGCGCCCGGATACACCGTCCAGCGCAGCCGGGAATCGCGGATCAGCGGCGGCGGCGATCAGCGGACGGGCGGCGTGTGGACTTCGCCATCAGCGCACCCCCGCCAGCCGGTCGCGGTCGAGCGCCGCCGGTTGATGGGCGTGCGTCTCGAAGGGCAGGATGACCGCGTCGCCCTCTTCATCCTCTCAGGGGGTTGACGCCCCCGCTCGCGGAACGACCGCGCCGCTCCCGCAGGGAGAGGGGAGTTTTCGTACAGGCTCTCAGTAATCCTCAAGAAGCGCTGGGATATCGCGCGCGCCGTGAAGGATGCGGAGCATACGGACACTGTCTGCGGTAACCTGGTAAAAAATCAAGTACTTGGTGAATTTTGGGACGGGCCACACGCGAACGCCGGAGAGGCGTGGGTTATTAAAGTGCCGAACGGAACCAATTTCAGGCATTTCCGATAGCCGCTCGAATGCCTGTTCCACCGCTTCGATGAAGCGTAAGGCCGCGTCAGGGTTATCAACGCCGATGTAGTCGAGATGCTCCAGCAGATCGACTTCCGCTGGCCCGGAGCGAACGACGCGCTTGTTCACGGTTCCGCTATCCGTTGTTGTTGTCGTTCTTCTTGGGGGTAATGCGTGCTCGAAGCTGGTTGAAGAATTCTGGGGTGACCTCCTGAAAATGCCCTTGATCGAGGGCGGCCAGCAGTTTCTTTTCAAGCTCTTCTTGAGCCTTTCGTTTCTGATCCTCGCGGATCAGGGTACGGATGTAGTCGCTCGCGGAACCGTACATACCTTCGGTGACTTGAGACTCCACAAAGTCTTTCATGGGTTCGGGTAGCGAGATATTGACGGTGCTCATGGTGAATGCTTCCCAATGACTGGCAGGGCAGCAGATGATGCCAAAAATTGGCAAATTTTGCTAAGAATCTGTTCGCACGGTCTCTATATTCCCAACCCACCACAGAGATGCGCGACGCCGCCGTTGAAGTCGGTCATCAGTTGTCGGCGCGAATACCGGATTTCCCTGACTCACTCATGTCGCTTGGTTTCGGGTAAGAAATACTCACACCGGACAGTCAAGCTGGGGATTCCCGCCGTTCGTGGAAGGCGCGGCACGCGGCCTCCAGCCCCCGGATCACCCGTTGGCCGCGCAGCGGTCCGCGGGTTTCCGTCACCACCGTGTACTGGATTTCCTGGTGATGGCCGTCGTAGCCGTACACCACCACCCAGTCCTGGGTTCGACCCAGTTCGTGGGCGCGGGCGGTGTTGGAGTACAGGACGGTGAAGTGCCAGTCACCGCGCTGGGCGTGCAGGATGGGCAACCAGGCTTTACCGTCGGGGTTGAACCGTTTGGGCGCGATGACCGGAAGCTGGCCGGCCGCCGCCTGTTCCCGGTATTCGCGGTCCACGTCCAGCACCAGATCCACGCCGGGGCCATCCGTGGCCAGATGCTGGCGGATGAAGCGACTCCGGCCCAAAAGGCTGGCCAGGGTGGCGCGCACCGCGGCCGCCCGGCGGGGGCCGACGCCCGGCACGGCTTCCAGGCGGCCGTCGTGAGCCGCCGCTTCCAGCGCTTCCAGATTGTCCAGGTGCAGGGCGTCGTGGATGAGTTGCGCGAGTTGCGGGCCGATCCCCGGCACGATCTGAAACAGTTGCACCGGGTCGAGCGCGCCGCGCAGGCGTTCCAGCCGGCCCCAGCGCCCGGTCATGACGAGTTCGTGGACCGCCTTGGCGATGCCCTGGCCGATGCCGGGCAGCGCGAGCAGGCCATCGATGCCTTGCTGGTCCACCAGATCGCGTACGTCTTCGGGTAAGTGCGCCACGGTGTCCGCCGCCCGGCGGTAGGCTTGAACGCGGAAGGGATTCGCGCCCTGCCGTTCCAGCAGATCGGCCGCTTGCCGCAGTTGTTCGGCGATCTCGCGGTTGGGTTTGGGGGCCTGGTCGTCCATAGCGTCTGGTCGGGAATAGGGAAGCTTCTCCAGATATTAGACACCCATTTTCTCGTGAATCAGGGGACGGGGCGGCGGCGCTTCGTCACCCACCATGATCGCCGCTTGCAGCGCGGCGCTGGCGACCTGGGCTTGATCTTCGCGCCGGGCGTGAATCCAGGCGAGGGGCCGCCGCCGATCCACCCACTCACCGACCGGGCATAGGTCGCTGAGGCCCACCGCGTAGTCGATGGGGTCGCTGACCAGACGGCGCCCGCCACCCAAACCGACGACGGCCAGACCCAGGGCGCGAGTATCCATCCGCGCCACATATCCATCGCGCGGCGGCAATGCGGCCTCGACCACCGGGGCCTGCGGCAGAAACCGCTCGGGCGCATCCAGCAACTCGGCGGGGCCGCCCAACGCTTGCA
>REEE01000272.1 GCA_007695245.1 Candidatus Competibacteraceae bacterium
GATCCAACAGCTTCAAGAAATCAAGGCACAGCTCAATCTGTATACCGAGATTGAACTGAGCTTCACCTTTAGCAAGGAATCTTCCGAATGAGTCTGGAAGGCCAGCAACAAGATAAAAAATCCTTACGGGCAGTTACCGGAAAAACGGCCGACTGGCACGAGTTGGTCAAGGATTGTGTTGCTTTCGCCAATGCCACGGGTGGGCGAATTTTTATCGGCATCGAAGACGCCGACTATCTACCGCCCGTTGGCCAGCGCATTCCAGAAGCATTGCCGGATACCTTACGTCGCCGCGTCAACGAACTCACCGTCAACGTCAGTGTTGCCCCGGCGATCGAGCAAGCCAGCAACGGTGCGGAATATATTGTGCTGAGCGTGCAACGCGCATTGGCCACCGCCTCGACCAGTGATGGTCGCTATTACCTGAGGGTAGCGGACAGCTCAAGGCCCTTGGTCGGTGATGAAGTGATGCGTTTGATGAATGAACGCTCCGCACTCCCGTGGGAAACGCAAACCAGTTTGCAGATAAGCCATCAGCACACTGATCAGGTCAAACTGCAAAATCTCATCAATGCGCTACGCGGATCGGATCGCGTCAAGGCATCCGTCAAGGAAAAAACCGACCTGGAATTGCTGCGCCATTACCTGTTGGTTGACCAGGAATGGCTAACGCACTTGGGCATCCTGTGTATTGGGACTCAGACCGACCGCGCCCGCCTGGGAACGGCGCCTGTCATTCAGTTCATCAAATACGACGACCAGGAACGCAAGATCAATAAGCTGGTGTGGGACGACTACACCCAGTCGCCTATGGAACTAGTCGATGCCGTGTGGCGCGAAATACCGGATTTTCGTGAGTTCTATGAAATACCGGGTGGCCTGTTTCGCCAACAAGTGCCCATGTTTGACGAGATCGTGGTGCGCGAACTGTTGATCAACGCTCTAGTTCATCGGCCTTACACGCAGCGTGGCGATATTTTCATCAACCTGCATGTCGATCACCTCGACATCGTCAATCCCGGAACCCTGCCCTTGGGCGTCACGCCGCAAAATGTCCTGCATGAAACCCGCCGCCGCAATGAAAACCTCACCCGCCTGTTCCATGACCTGAAGTTGATGGAACGGGAAGGCAGTGGCTACGACACCATGTACGACGTCTTGCTATCCCAAGGCCGTACCGTGCCCGTGGTTACCGAGAGCGGCGATTCCGTATGCGTCACGCTGAAGCGAAGCGCGCCTGAACGCCATGTCATGGACTTCATTGCCAAAGCCAGCCAAGCCTACCCACTCACTCAGCGTGAACGGATTGCCTTGGGACTGCTTGCCATGCAAGAAGCTTTGACTGCCCGTGAGATGAGTCGCCAACTCGAACTCCCAGACACCCACCAGCTCAAGCTTTGGCTGGCACGCCTGCTGAACTGGGGGGTGGTGCGGCAAAGTGGCCGTACCCAGGCTACGCGCTACTTTATTGAACCGGACATGCTACGGAGCCTGCAATTCTCGGCTAGCACCAGTCTCAAACGCATCGAGCCGCACCGCCTTCAAGCGCTGGTTCTCGAAGACCTGGGGCGTTATCCCGATTCGGCCATAGGCGAAATACACCGCCGTATTGGCGAAGAAATCCATGCCAAGCAGCTAAAACGCACCCTCGACAAGCTGATCGAGGCCGGCCAAGTCGTCGCCAGCGGTGAGAAACGAGGACGGCGTTATGCCATGACCAGCCAGCGGCTTATCGGACAAGCTCGACGAAATGTCCAATAACTGTCCGATAACTGTCCGATACCCCGGCATCCACGGAGCGCGGATTGCAGGAAAAGTGAGACCCGATGGCCTTTGATCAATCAACAAGAAACCGCCTGCAACGCTTCGTTAACGACGCGCGGCGCGTGCTGGAGGAGGAGTTCACCCGCCAGTTCCAGAACGACTACGGCATGGACCCGAACGCCGGCAGCGTTGTGGAGCTGGCCAGCCTGCGCCATATCAACGATGCCCAGCGCGAAACGGCCCGCATTCTGCGCGACACTCTGGCGCATTACAGTGGTCAGTGGTCGGGGGTCAGTGGTCAGTTGCCGACCACCGACCACCGGCTACTGACCACCGAACTCCAACGGATCGTCCGCGAGCAGGCTTTTACGGTGCTCAACCGTTTGGCGGCGTTGCGCATGGCCGAGGCGCGCGGGTTGTTGGTCGAGTCGGTGGGCAACGGCTTTCAGGCCAAGGGGTTTCAGCTCTATGCGCGGCTGGCTGGCGCCGGTCTGGGGGAAACCGGGGATGCCTACCGCACCTATCTGTTCAGTGTGTTCGATGAACTCGCACAAGACCTGCCAGGGCTGTTCGACCGCTACTCGCCGCAGGGCCGTTTGTTCCCGCGCGAGGCCGCGCTGCTGCAAGTGCTGAACCTGATCAACGCTGCCGACATCGCCCCGCTGTGGAGCGAGGACGAAACCATCGGCTGGATCTACCAGTACTTCAACTCCAAGGAAGAACGCAGGGCCATGCGCGATGCCTCGCAAGCGCCGCGCAACAGCCGCGAGCTGGCCGTGCGCAACCAGTTCTTTACGCCGCGCTATGTGGTCGAATTTCTGGTGGACAACACCTTGGGTCGCCTATGGTTCAACGCGACGGGCGGCGAAACTCATCTGCGCGACCGCTGCCAGTATTTGTTAGTGGACAGTGGACAGTGGTCGGTGGCCAGTGAAAAGCAATTGGTCAGAAACCCAATAATCACCGACCACCGACCACCGACCACTAAACTCCGCGATCCGCGCACCCTGAAGCTGCTGGACCCGGCCTGCGGCTCCATGCACTTCGGCCTGTATGCCTTCGATCTGTTGGCCGAGATTTACCGCGAGTCCTGGGCCATGCAATGGAAAGTGGTCGGTGGTCGGTGTTCAGTGGACAGTGTTCAGTGGCAGGGGTTGAGTGAGTCCGAACATGAACGACTGATTCCGGGGATTCGCAGAGCGTTATTGGATGCCGGTTGGGAGAAGGGCGCCGGGTTTCCAAGCGCTGACCACCGACCACTGATCACTGACTACTGCTCCGAAGCGGCCTATCTGCGCGATATCCCGCGCCTGATCATCGAGCACAACATTTACGGGGTGGACATCGACCCGCGCGCCGCGCAGATCGCCTCGCTGGCGCTGTGGCTGCGGGCGCAGCGGACCTGGCACGATGCCGGGGTCAAAGCCAAGGATCGTCCTTTGCTGGGTCATGGTCATGTGGTCGCCGCCACCGCGCCGCCGGCGGAGCGCGAGCTGCGCCAGCAGTTTGCCGCCGGGCTGGACCACCTCGACGCCGAGCTGTTCGAGAAGACGCTGCAACTCCTCAATGGGCTGCCGGAGCTTGGCGTGTTGCTGCCCGCCGAAAAAGCGCTGCCCGCCTTGATCCGCCAGGTCTTTGGCGAACACGGGCCGATGTTCCGGGAGACCGACATGGAGCAGTGGCACAAAGCAGAAGCGCGTCTGCGCGAGGCGCTCACCGACTTCGCCCGGGCCGCGCAAGCCACCTATCAGGGTCGCCTGTTCGCGCAGGATGCCTTGCAGGGCCTGCGGCTGATCGATCTGTGTCGCGAAGTGTTCGACGTGGTGGTGATGAATCCGCCCTTTGGCGCGCTGGCGGCCAGCACCAAAGATCAACTCGCCAAAGCCTATCCGCGCAGCAAAAACGACCTGCTGGCGATCTTTGTCGAACGGGGGTTGGAACTGCTGCGACCCGGTGGCCGGATCGGCGCTATCACCTCACGCACCTGTTTTTTCCTCTCCAGTTTCCAGAAGTGGCGCGAAGCGGTGGTGCTGGGCATCGCCGAACCGGAGGTCATGGCCGATCTGGGCCATGGCGTGATGGATGATGCGATGGTGGAAGCGGCGGCGTATTGTTTGGTCAAACATTGAGGAGAGAGTCATGAATGCAGTGATATTTGAAACGGTCGTGACCGACCCCCTGGATTGGCCGCTCACCGACGCCGAACGCGACATCTGGGATGAATTGCCCGCGTTTCGCGCCGAACACCCCGTGCGCCTGGGATCGCTTGAGAATGCGCCATGAAGTGGCTGCTGGATATCAACATCACAACAACGCATTTCGACGACTTGGGCCTGCGGCTGGAAGACTGGAGCCAGTCATGACCACCTTCCTGCGCCTGCTGTCCGAGTCCGACAAGGCGGCAGCGTTGGCCGAGAGTTGCGCCCGCGTGCGGTCGGGCGAAGCGGAACCGCGCCGGTTTGAGATCGAGCCGGAGGCATTTGATGCGGTGCCGGGCAAGCCGTTTGCGTATTGGGTCAGTGAGGCGGTGCGGTCATGCTTTGGGAAACTAGAGTCATTTGAAACCGTAGATCGCAAGGCTTTAGGCGGTCTTAAGACGCTTAGCGATGAACGGTTTTTGCGGTGCTGGTGGGAAACAGATTTAGGGGCAGAATGGGTGCCTATCGCAAAAGGCGGCGCATATTCTCCTTTCTATTCTGACTTACCACTTATTGTGAGCTGGAAAAATCAAGGTGAGGACATTAGCTGGTATGGCTACCAGAGACGGCCGCGTGAAGGATTTGGTGCCAGCAGTCGAGGGATTAATTCATACGGTCGTCCCGGGATAACTTGGGGGCGTCGCACTCAGGTTTTCGGTCCGCGACTTCTCCCCAGCAGATGCATCTTCGCCGACAAAGGCCCGGCTGCTTTCGTCGCCAACGATGCCCCGGAAGAACTGTTGGCTTTGGCCTGTGTACTGAACAGCCGGGCTTTTGGCCTACTCGTATCGGTTCAGCTTGCTCGTGTGGAACTTGCACAATCTTTCGAGGTAGGGCTGATCCAGCAAACTCCCGTCCCCAACCTCGCTCCCGAACAGCGCATCCGACTTGCCGCGCTCGCCCGCCGTGCCTGGTCCCTGAAACGCACCCTCGACACCGTCAACGAAACCTCCCACGCCTTCCTGCTGCCCGCCGCGCTGCGCCCGCGCCTGGGCGACTACGACCCGCCCGCCATCGAAACCGAACTCGCCGGTATCCAGACCGAAATCGACGCCATCGCCTTCGATCTTTACGGCTTTGCCGACGTCGACCGGGAGGCAGTGGCCGGTGGTCAGTGGTCAGTGGCCAGTGAAGATGAGGCCGCAGGCGATGATGAAGACGGTGAGGATGGGGACACAGCTACCGGCCACCGATCACCGACCACTGACCACTTTTCCCTGCTCTCCTGGGCCGTCGGCGTCGCCTTCGGTCGTTTCGACTGGCGGCTGGCCACCGGCGAGCGCGAGGCCCCGCCCGAACCCGACCCCTTCGACCCGCTGCCCGCCAAAAGCCCTGGCATGTTGCCCGATGGCGCTGAACCCTTCCATGCCCACGCGGGCATCTTGGTAGACGATCAGGGGCATCCGCACGATCTCGCCCGCCTGGTCGAGGAAGTACTTGAAGAAGTGGTCGGTGATCAGTGGTCAGTGGTCAGTGATCAGTCGTCAGGGAAAACCCACCGACCACCGACCACCGGCCACCGACCACTGGCCACCGGCCACCGACCACTGGCCACCGACCACCGACCACCGCCGCTGGCTGCAACGGGATTTCTTCGCCTTCCATCTACAGCGCTACTCCAAGAGCCGCCGCAAAGCCCCCATTTACTGGCCGCTGTCTGCCACTTCCGGCAGCTACACGCTGTGGATCTATTACCCCAGCCTCACCAGCCAGACGCTTTACACCGCCATCAACGACTTCGTCGAACCCAAGCTCAAGCAAGTCGGCGCGGACGTGACGGCGCTGCGCAACAAGGGCGCTTCCCGGACCCGCGACGACGAAAAGCAGTTCGAGGCGCTGCAAGCCTTCGAGCTGGAGCTGATCGAACTGCGCGACACCCTGCTCAAGCTCGCGCCCACCCACCAGCCCAACCACGACGACGGCGTGCAGATCAGCGCCGCGCCGCTGTGGCCGCTGTTCCGCCACAAGCCTTGGCAGAAAGTGCTCAAGGACACCTGGGCCAAGCTGGAAAAAGGTGATTATGACTGGGCGCACCTGGCCATGAACTACTGGCCCGAGCGTGTGCGTGAGAAGTGCAAGACCGACAAGTCGCTGGCCATCGCGCACGGACTGGAAGATCTGTACGTCGAGCCCGAAACCGCGCTGAAGAAAACGCGCGGGCGGAAGACCAAAGAAACGTGAGGGTTAATTGATCATGATTGACTTTTTCGGCCGCAGCAATGAAATAGTTGCTAAACGAACAAAACGGGATTTCAAAATGACGACAGTGAGTTACGATAGCGATTTTTATGCTTGGGCAATGGAGCAAGCCAATTTACTCAGGGCAGGTAAATTGAACGAGATTGACACGGTCAATTTGATTGAGGAAATTGAAAGCATGGGGCGTAGTGAAAAACGAGAACTCGAAAACAGGCTGGTTATGCTGCTTCAGCATTTGCTCAAATGGCAATTCCAGCCGTCGCACCAGGGCAGAAGCTGGCGACTGACGATTGAAGAGCAGCGCCGCGAAATACCTTATGTCATTGAGGACAATCCAAGCCTGAAAAATGCTCTGGATGACATTGTTCAACGGGCTTATGCCAAAGCAACCAAAGCGGCTGCATCCGAAACGGATTTGCCCATACTGACTTTTCCCCAAAAATGTCCTTGGTCGTTTGACCTGGCCGTAAGAGATGACTTTTTCCCAAACTAAGAGGCGTTTTTGTACAGCCTCTGACGGGTAAGCTGAAATCGATGACAGGAGAGTGCCCCATGGGTATGTTTGATTCGTTTTATGTCGAAATTGATGGCCGCGAGGTGGAGCTACAGAGCAAACGCTTTGAGTGTGGGCTGGACCACTACCGCCACGGCGATTGGGTGGCCGGCGCCCTGCCCGGGGTGCGTATCTTTTTCGATCTTCTGTTTTTGGATGAGAACGGCAAGCCCGTTTATGGCGAGCAGCGTGACGGCGCTTGCAAGAAAACGGTGTTTATCGTGCTGGTTGAAGGGGTGTTCGTCGAGGATCAAGTCCATAGCGGCGAGCTGGGCACCGAGGCCATTCTGGCCATCCAGCAGCAGTTAAGGGAGCGCTGGAGCGATTCGGCGCGGGTGCTGGCCTTCATGGGCGACAGCCTGCGCCAGCGGCAGCAGCGCGTGGCATTTCTGGAGCGGCAACTGGCGCGGGTCGAGTCGATCATTGCCACGGCACGGCGGCTGCGGGCAGGCGAAACCTTGGATAAGCGGTTCGACTTGATCTGGGGAGAGAACCAGAAACTGGCCGCTGGCGAAGACCCGTTGGAGGTAATCGCCTGGGCGCTGGCGCAGACCGAAGCGAGAGGCTGGCCGTGCAGTGATGAGGGCACCTTGGCTGATCCATTGGCGGAATTCCGACTGTGAAAAACCGGGGTCTGCATGAATCCAATGGCTGATCGTAATGCTGGCTTGGTCATCCCGCGCATCGAATCCTTCCGGGTGGAGAATTACCGCGCCCTGCACAAGGTCGAGCTGGATAAGCTGACGCCGATGACGGTGCTGTTGGGTCCCAACGGCAGTGGCAAGTCCACCGTGTTCGATGTGTTTAATTTCCTCTCCGAGTGTTTTCAATTTGGCTTGCGCCACGCCTGGGATCGGCGTGGTCGCGGCAAGGAACTCAAAACGCGCGGTGCGTCCGGCCCCATCATTTTTGAGCTGAAATATCGCGAAAAGCCCAAAACCCCAATCATTACTTACCACCTGGCGATTGACGAGGGCGCCAAAGGGCCTGAAGTGGTCGAGGAGTGGTTGCAATGGCGTCGTGGTACTCGAGGCCAGCCGTTTCGATTTCTGGAGTTTCGTCGCGGTATCGGCAAGGCGGTCAGTGGTGAAGCACCCGACGAGCAGGATCAACGCATCGAGAGCAATCTACGATCACCTGATCTGATCGCAGTCAACACCTTGGGGCAATTTACTGAGCATCCCCGAGTTGCCGCGTTGCGTGAATTCATTACCGACTGGTATGTATCGTATCTGGCCATTGATCAGACCCGCAATCAACCCGAAGCCGGCCCGCAGGAGCGTTTGAGCAAGGGCGGCGAAAACCTGCCCAATGTCATCCAATACTTGAAGGAACAAAATTCGGAGCGGCTGGAGCAGATTTTCTCGGTGCTGCGTCAGCGTATCCCCCGACTGGAGCGGGTAGAGGCCGAACCGATGCCGGATGGCCGGTTACTGCTGCAAATCAAGGATGCCCCCTTCGAGCGGCCGGTCATGTCCAAGTTTGCCTCCGATGGCACGATGAAGATGTTGGCCTATTTAACGGTGCTCTACGACCCGGAACCACCGCGCTTCATCGGCATCGAGGAGCCGGAAAACTTTCTGCACCCGCGCTTGTTACCTGAGTTGGCTGAAGAGTGCCGCGCTGTGTCCGAGCGTTCCCAGTTGTTGATCACCACCCATTCGCCCTTCCTGCTCAACGCCATGCGTGCAGAGGAGGTGCGTGTGCTCTATCGCGATGAGCAGGGCTTCACCCAGGCCGTGCGGGCTAGCGACATTCAGGGCATTCCCGAGTTCTTAAAGGCGGGGGCTTCGTTAGGGCATTTGTGGATGGAGGGGCACTTCGGATTCGGCGATCCCCTTATCAACCAGGGCGCGCCGCGCATTACCAAGCGGGGTCGCGGCTGATGCTGGAAAAGCTGATTGTGTTGGTCGAAGAGCCTTCGATGGAGGTGGCTTTGGAGCAATTGCTGCCGAAGCTGATGAGCGACGACGATTTCGAGATCAGACGCTTTCAGTGCAAGGATGATTTGCTCAAGAACTTGCCTGATCGTCTGCGCGCCTACAGCAGTTGGTTGCCGCCGACTTGGGCCATTCTGGTGCTGGTGGACCGTGATGATGACGATTGCAATGTGCTGAAGCAGACCTTGGAGAACATGGCTGCGACGGCGGGGCTGGTGAGCAAGACCAACGCTGGCCATGGTCATCGCTTCCAGGTGGCGAACCGCATCGCCATCGAAGAGTTGGAGGCCTGGTTCTTTGGTGACTGGTCAGCGGTACAGGCGGCCTATCCGCGCGTGCCGGCGACGATTCCGCATAAAGCCGGATTTCGCGACCCGGACGCCATACTGAGCGGCACTTGGGAGGCGCTGGAGCGGGTACTGAAGAAGTCAGGCTATTTCAAATCGGGGCTACGCAAAATGGAATGTGCGCGTCTGGTGGCGCAACACATGGACCCGGCGAGAAATTCGTCGAAGAGTTTTCAGGCTTTCTGTGGCGCGGTCTCTGCCGCTGTCGCATGGGTGTGAACGATGAGCATTGCCGAATTCATCCGCGAGAGCGTGCTGCGACCGCGCCTGAAGCAGGCGGGCTGCCTGGTGGTGTACGACGCCGAGCGGCGCTACCGCGAGCAGTGCTTCGATTTGGCGGCCGACAAGGTGCGCGTGATCGATACATCCGAAAGCAGCATCGAAAGCCGCAAGGCGGCGCTGCTGGCGCTGCGCGAGGTGGGCCAACCGAGGGGTCCGATCAACGCCGTACTCATCTACGTGCCGACCCGGCGGCCCGAAACCGACGAACAGAAGCAAATCGATCCGTTCTCGCCGTTCGCGGTGTGCGGGTCGATCTTTCCGCAAGACGACGGTGACGAGTACCTGAGCCTGTGCCTGCGCGCCAGGCCGGATCACGCGACCGAGATCCGCCAAGTGTTCGCCGGGGCGCCTGCCGGGCCGGCCTTTGCGGTGATCGACGCGATCGGCGGTGGCGTGAGCTGGCCCCAACTGCGAGCCACTCTGCGGGTGGAATCGGGCCGCGAGATTCTGGCGGCGCTACTGGCACCCAAGGTCAGCCAATCCGAGGCGCTGAAGGGGCAGGAAGGCTGGGGACCAGAGGCGCGCGACTTCCTCCGCGCCACCTTGGGCCTGAGCGTGAAGACGCGCGGCAAGACCTGGACCGCCCTGGCGGATGAACTGTGGCGCTATGTGCTGTTCAGCGAGTTCGTGTTTGATTTGCCGGCAGCGCTGCCAGAGACCTTGAAGGGCGTGCCGCACGCCCCGCTGGAAGCCCGGCCTATCGTCGAAGATGTGTGCGACCGGCTGCGCGGCGACCCGAAGTCACGCGCGGTGTATATCGAGCGCGCCGAAGCCATTGAAACGGAACTCAACCTGGCCGTTCTATGTAGAGCGATTGCAGACTTGGGCGAGCGCGATACCTTTCCCTTTGAGGAGCGGACTTTCCTGCGCGCGGCGATCAAGGGCATCGTCACTGGCGACACCGATGCCACCCGCCGGGTGCTGGCCCGCCACAAGAGTTCGGTGTGGCTGGGCAAAGGCGAAAGCCAGGCGCAGTGGGAGTTGGTGCGCGCCGGCCTGAGCCTGGTCGAAGCCTGCGAAGACTCTGAGCGTCAGTTGCCCGACCACGCCCGCTCCCAGGCCGAGCTGATCGATTTCTACCTGGGCAGCCTGCGTGAAGCCGATCGCTTGCAGCGCGAGTTCGAGCAGGCGGCGGGCGACTTTCTCGACCAGTACGGCTTGCTGTATGAAGTGATCGGCCAGGCCCGGAGCCGCTATCGACGCCTGGCCGAGAAGGTTCAGGGTGTGTTTGTGAAGCACGTCGAGACGACGGGATGGCCGCCGACTGGGCGACTGGCCAACGCCGAGGCCTTCGATCGGCTGGTGGCGGATCGCCTCAAGGAAAGCGGACGCAAAGTGGCCTACCTGATGGTGGACGCCCTGCGCTACGAGCTGGGCGTGGCCCTGGAAAAATTGCTGGCGGAGGATGGGCCGGTCGAGCTGCAAGCGGCCTACGCGCAACTGCCGACCATCACCCTGGTGGGCATGGCGAGCTTGTTGCCCGGCGCACGCACGGATTTGACCCTGTCGCTGGAGAACGACGCACTCCTGCCCAAGCTGGCCGGGGCGCCGGTGGGCAACGTCCCGCAGCGTATGAATGTGCTGGCCAAGCGTTACGGCGATCGCTTCGCGGAGATGTTACTCAACGATTTTGTGCGCGGCAAACCGAAGATTGCGGAGACCGTCGACCTGCTGGTGCTGCGCTCCACGGAGATCGACAGCCAACTGGAGAGCAACCCCGAGACGACGCTGGGTCTGATCCCCGGCACGCTGAAGCTGATCCGCGTCGCTCTGCACAAGCTGCGGGGGATGGGCTTCAAGGAAGCCGTCATCGTGACCGACCACGGCTTCTTCCTCAACGCGCAAGCCGAGGCGGGGGACGTATGTGTGAAGCCCCAAGGCAAATGGTCGGTGAACGCGCACGACCGCATGATGCTGGGCGACGGAACGGCAGACGGTCACAGCCTGGTGGTCAGGGCGGAGAAGGTCGGCATTCGGGGCGATTTCTCCCAAGTGGCCATGCCGCGCAGCATGGCGCCCTATCGCGCCGGGCATCTGTACTTCCACGGTGGCGCATCCCTGGCGGAGGCCGTCGTGCCGGTGCTGGTGGCTCGTCTCGATAGTGGCGCCCCGCTGGAACCCCGCAAGATCGAGGTCGAGCTCAACTATAAGAACGGCGCCAAGAGAATCACCACGAGAATCCCAGTCATCGAGGTCACGCTGCTGGCCGACATGTTCTCGCACGAGATGACGGTCGAGATCCTTCTGGAGGCGCAGGATAAGCGGGGTGAGGTGGTCGGCGAGCCCCGGCCCGGGGGCGACGTGAACCCCGCCACCCGCACCGTGACCCTGGTTGCGGGTCAACGAAAACAGATCGCGCTGCGCATGGATGATGACTTCCGGGGCAAATTCTCCGTGAAGGCACTGAACCCCACGACACTCGCTGCGTACTGCAACCTGCCACTGGCAACGGATTACACGGAGTAGCGCGATGGATGAACTCGACGAGAAGCTGAACGCCACCTTCGACGGCAAGGTCGTTCGCAAGGACCTGCTGCACCGGATCAAGAAGGGTGCCAACGTGCCCACCTTTTTCGATCATGAAAAATCGAAATCAACGCGCGCGCGCTCAAGCCTTGACGGTGTTCAGACGCAGCATCAGCTTCATCGGGTGCTGTGGCGATTCCTGAAAACCGTAGTGCTCGTAAAACTGCTTGGCGCGGTCGTGAAGAGCATGGACGAGCAAAGCCCGCACACCTGCGTTCCGTGACACGGCGACGGTCCGATTGACAGCGTCTTGAAGCAGGGCGGCTCCAAGCTTGATGCCTTGGGTGCGACGGTCAATAGCGAGCCGTGCCAGCACCATCACTGGAATGGGGTCCGGCATGTTTCGTCGCACGCCACTCGTCGCCATCGGGTGCGAGACCGCTCCGGCCGCCATGGCGTAGTAGCCGAAAACGCGCTCCTCCTGATCTGTGACGACGAAGGTGCGGCTGGCCCCATTCAACTGATTGGACAGTGCCCGTCGCTTGAGCCACTCGTCGAGACTGGCTTCTCCGCTGGCGAATTCATCCAGGAGATGAGTGGCCGCGAGGGGTTGTGGTGCGCTCAGCTGCAAGCTCATGCCGCGCCGGTGCTCCACGGCGCCTTAACGGCCATAAGGCGCTCAAGCCCGGGATTTGGTCCAGGGGGCGCATCCAGCATCGCAGTGAATTGCTTGAACTTGTCAGCATCCAGGCTAAAAAAGACCTGATCCAACACCACGGCCCGCGCTCGGTCGCAAGCAGCTTCGAGCATGAAGTCCGAACGGTTCTTGCCGAGCAGGCTGGCGGCCTGATCGATCAGGTCGCGTTGCTCGGGCAAGGCCCGCAGGTTGATGGCGGCGTCACGCATGAGGTGCTCCTTTTGCATACACGTTAGATATACGAATTATGAGATGGCGTGTACCTTTTGTCAACACATCGAGCCCGGGAGCAGCAATTTTCATTTTGGCACTGTCACCCACCAGGGGTAGTGTTACAGACATGGGTATATAGCCCATCAAATTAATGATAATCAACAGATTGTAAAATTTTGTATCCACATCAAGAACACTGCT
>REEE01000315.1 GCA_007695245.1 Candidatus Competibacteraceae bacterium
GGCGTCTTGCCAACCCGGTGGCGCGGGTTTTGATCGCCGTTATAATTACCGCTTGAATCACCACCCGTTACAATCGAGTTTCCCACCCTGTCTTCCAGGCCCCCTTTCGCCCGCCGCGACCGCTGGGCGCGGATCGAAGCAAACATCCACATTCCATCGGGAGTCGACCATCCTCAATGAGCACACTCATCGAGCAGTTTCGCCAGAGTTCCCCCCTGTTTGGCGGCAACGCGGCTTTCATCGAAGAACTGTATGAGAGTTTCCTGAGCGACCCGGAATCGGTCAGCGACAACTGGCGGCAGTATTTCCGCGATCTGCAAGCGCAGACCCGGGGTGCCCGGGATGTGGCGCACGGCCCGATCCGCGATTCCTTCGCCCAACTGGCGTTGCAGCCGCCCACCGTCGCCGGGCGGGTCCAGGCGTTCAGTCCCCAGGCGGCCGAGAAGCAGGCGGCGGTGCTACGGATCATCAACGCCTACCGCACCCGAGGCCATAAGGCCGCCCATCTCGATCCCCTCCAGTTGCGCGACCGACCGCCGGTGCCGGAGCTGGACCCGGGCTATCACGGCCTGAGCGAAGCCGACATGGACACGCCGTTCAACACCGGCTCGCTGGTGGCGCCCTCGCAGTGGAGCCTGCGCGAAATTTTGGCGCTGATCCGCGACGTGTATGTCGGTACCATCGGTTCCGAGTACATGCACATCAACGAAACCGCCGAGAAACGCTGGATCCAGAAGCGGCTGGAAGGGCAGCGCGCCCAGCTCGACCTGAGTCCCGAGCAGCGTCGGGAATTGTTACAGGGGCTGGTGGCCGCCGAGGGTCTGGAGCGCTATCTGCACACCCGCTACGTCGGTCAGAAGCGCTTCTCGCTGGAAGGCGGCGACAGCCTGATCCCGATGATGGATGAAATCATCCAACTGGCCGGCGCCGACGGGGTCAAGGAAATCGTCATCGGCATGGCCCACCGCGGGCGCCTCAACGTGCTGGTCAACATCATCGGCAAGGCCCCCAACGAGCTGTTCGAGGAGTTCGAGGGCAAGCGCCGGCTGGCCGAGAGCAGCGCCGGCGACGTGAAATACCACATGGGCTTCTCCTCGGATGTCGAAACCCCCGGCGGCACGGTGCATCTGGCGCTGGCCTTCAATCCCTCGCACCTGGAAATCGTCAATCCGGTGGTCGAGGGGTCGGTGCGCGCCCGGATGGAGCGCCGCCGGCCGTCCGGCGCGGAGTTTCCACCCTACAACCAGGTGATGCCGCTGCTGATCCACGGCGACGCCGCCTTCGCGGGCCAGGGCGTGAACATGGAAACCTTCCAGTTCTCGCAGGTGCGCGGTTACCGCACCGGCGGCACGGTGCATATCATCATCAACAACCAGATCGGCTTTACCACCAGCAACCCGTTGGATACCCGTTCGGCTCTGTACTGCACCGACGTGGCCAAGATGGTGCAGGCCCCGATTTTCCACGTCAACGGCGACGATCCCGAAGCGGTGTTGTTCGTGACCCGGCTGGCGACCGAGTATCGGATGACCTTCAACAAGGACATTGTGATCGACATGGTCTGCTACCGGCGCCTGGGTCACAACGAGGCCGATGAACCCGCCGCCACCCAGCCGATGATGTACCAGAAAATCCGGGCGCGAAAAACGACCGCAGCCCTGTACGCCGAGCGGCTGATCGCCGAAGGAGTGATCGCCGAAGCGGATTTTCAGGAGATGCAAACGCAGTACCGCGACCATCTCGACGCCGGACGGCAAGTCTCCCGACCGACCGTGCCGCATGTCAAGGGACCGTATTCGATCGACTGGCACCCATTCAAGTCCGAAGATTGGGATGTGCCAGTTCCCACCGCCGTGCCGCTGGAGACGCTCCGCGAGTTGTCCGAGGGTCTGCTTCAGGTGCCGGAAGGGTTCGAGATGCATCCGCGGGTGGCCAAGATCATGGACGACCGCCGCAAGATGGCCGCCGGCGCACTACCGCTGGACTGGGGTTTCGCCGAAAATCTGGCTTACGCGACCCTGCTCAAGGAAGGCTATCAGGTGCGCATTTCCGGTCAGGACTGCGCGCGCGGCACCTTTTTTCATCGTCATTCGGTGTTGCACAATCAAAAAGACGGCAGCAGCTACACGCCGCTGATGTATCTGTATCCGGAGCAACCGATGTTCCTGGTCATCGACTCGATTCTCTCCGAGGAAGCGGTGCTGGGTTTCGAGTACGGCTACAGCACCGCCGAGCCCAACAGCCTGGTGATCTGGGAAGGGCAATTCGGCGACTTCGCCAACGGCGCGCAGGTGGTGGTCGACCAGTTTATCACCTCGGGTCAGACCAAATGGGGCCGGTTGTGTGGGTTGGTGATGTTGCTGCCGCACGGCTACGAGGGCCAGGGTCCCGAGCACTCCTCGGCCCGACTGGAGCGCTTTCTGCAACTGTGCGCCGAGCAGAACATCCAGGTCGTGGTGCCTTCGACCCCGGCCCAGTGCTTTCACATGCTGCGCCGGCAGATGCAGCGCGCTTTCCGCAAGCCACTGGTCGTGATGAGTCCCAAGAGCCTGCTGCGGCACCGGATGGCGGTGAACGCCCTGGAAGATCTGACCGAAGGTGGGTTCCAGGAGATTATCGGTGAGGTCGACCCGCACGATCCTGAAGCCATCCAGCGCCTGGTGTTTTGCAGCGGCAAGGTTTACTACGATCTGTTGGAGGCCCGGCGCGAGCGTAATCTGGATCACGTCGCCATCATTCGCATCGAACAGCTTTATCCCTTCCCGCAAGCGCGCTACGGCCAGGAGATCGCCCGGTATCCCCAGGTCGCCGACATCGTCTGGTGCCAGGAAGAACCCAAGAATCAGGGTGCCTGGTATCAAAGCCTGCATCACCTGGAACGAGGGTTGCCGTCATCCCTGAAAGTCCGTTACGCCGGTCGCGAGCCTTCGGCGTCGCCGGCCGTGGGCTATTACAGCGTCCATGTCGAGCAGCAGCAGAAACTCATCAATGAGGCCCTGGGTCAGTGACCGCCGTGGCTCAAACCGAACAATAACCCGATACCAAGGGAATTATAAAATGACCGTAGATGTGAAAGTCCCCGCCCTGCCCGAATCCGTCGCCGACGGGACCCTGGTCAACTGGAAGAAACACCCGGGCGAGCCGGTGAAGCGAGGTGAGAACCTCGTCGATTTGGAGACCGACAAGGTCGTGCTGGACATCCCGGCTCCCGCCGATGGCGTGTTGAGCGAGATCCTGCGGCAGGAAGGGGAGGTCGTCACCACGGGCGACGTGATCGCGGTTCTGGAAGAGGGTGCCGCCGCCGAGGCCCCCGCCGCAACCCCGGCTCCGACCGAGAGGCCGGCCGCGGCACCGATCTCGATCACCGGTCCCGCCTCCGCCTCCGTCTCCGAGGTGGATCTGGAGGGGCTGAGTCCGGCGGTGCGCCGGTTGGCCGCCGAGCATGATCTGGACATCGGTAAAATTCCGGGGAGCGGGCGCGGCGGCCGGATCACCAAGGCCGATGTGTTGGCGTATCTCGAAACGCGGAAATCGGGCGCGCCGGCACCGGCCGCCGCGCCGGTCAAGACCGCCGCTCCCGCGTCGGCTCCCGCGTCCGCCGCGGTTCCATCTCCCGCGCCGGCCACACCGCCGTCGCCCCCTGACGCGCTCGGCCGACTGGAGCAGCGGGTGGCGATGACCCGGCTGCGCGCCCGCATCGCCGAACGGCTATTGATGGCCAAGAACACCACCGCCATGCTGACGACGTTCAACGAGATCAACATGAAACCGGTGATGGATCTGCGCAATCGTTATAAAGATCAGTTCGAGAAGAAGCACGGGGTGCGGCTGGGGTTCATGGGCTTCTTCGTCAAGGCGGTGCTGGAGGCGCTCAAGCGTTATCCGGCGGTGAACGCCTCCATCGACGGCAACGACATCGTCTATCACGGCTATTACGACATCGGCATCGCCGTGGCGTCGCCGCGCGGGCTGGTGGTGCCGATCCTGCGCGACGTCGATCAAATGAGCCTGGCCGACATCGAGAAAGCCATCGGCGAGTTCGGCCAGAAAGCCAAGGACGGAACGCTGACCGTCGAGGACATGACGGGTGGCACCTTCACCATCACCAACGGCGGGGTGTTCGGCTCGCTCATGTCCACCCCGATCCTCAATCCGCCGCAGAGCGGCATTCTCGGCATGCACGCCACCCGGGACCGGCCGGTGGCCGAGAACGGTCAGGTGGTGATCCGGCCGATGATGTACGTAGCGCACTCCTACGACCATCGGATCATTGATGGCCGCGAGGCGGTGCTCTTCCTGGTGACGGTCAAGGACTGCATCGAGGATCCGGCCCGACTGATTTTGAATGTCTGATTTTCCCTACCCATAAGGTGCAAGCATGGCCAAGACTTACGATGTGGTCGTCATCGGCGGCGGCCCGGCCGGTTATGTGGCGGCGATTCGCTGCGCGCAACTCGGCCTGGAAACCGCCTGCGTCGAGAAGTGGATCAATTTCAAGGGCGATCCGGCCCTGGGGGGCACCTGTCTGAATGTGGGCTGTATCCCATCCAAGGTTCTGCTCGAGTCATCCGAGCAATACCATCATGTCAAGGAAGACATCGGCAACCACGGCATCCGCATCGCGGGTGTGACGCTGGACCTCGACCAGATGATGGCTCGCAAGGAAGACATCGTCCTGCAACTGACCCATGGGATCGACGCCCTCTTCAAGGCCAACGGTGTCGAGTGGCTGCGGGGGCACGGCAAATTATTGGCCGGCCGCGAGGTCGAGGTGACCGCCCAGGACGGTGCGGTGGACGTGGTGAGCGCCGACAATATTATTATCGCCACCGGTTCCCGGCCGATTGAAATGGGTGCCGCCCCGGTGGATAACGCCGAAGGGGTGATCGTGGATTCGACCGGCGCCTTGGATTTTCGCCAAGTGCCCGAGACCTTGGGGGTGATCGGTGCCGGGGTGATCGGGCTGGAGTTGGGCAGTGTGTGGAACCGGCTGGGCGCCAAGGTCCTCATGCTGGAGGCGGTTGAGGATTTTCTGTCGCTGGTCGATAACCAGGTCGCCCGCGACGCGCTGCGGCAGTTTAAGAAGCAGGGGCTGGACATCCAGCTCGGTACCCGGGTGATCGCCACGCAAAAGACCGAGGAAGGCGTTCGGGTGCGTTATAAGAACAAAGAGGGCGAACACGAGGTGACCGTCGAGAAATTGCTGGTCTCGGTGGGTCGTCGGCCCAACACCGACAACATCGCCGCGCCCGAGGCGGACCTGCTGTTCGACGAGGGCGGCTACATTCATGTGGACGACCACTGCGCGACCAACCTGCCTGGGGTCTATGCCGTCGGCGATGTGGTGCGCGGGCCGATGCTGGCGCACAAGGGTTCCGAGGAGGGGGTCATGGTGGCCGAGATCATCGCCGGCCAGCCCGGGCATCTGAATTACGACGCCATTCCGTGGGTGATTTACACCAACCCGGAGATCGCCTGGGTGGGCCGAACCGAGCAGTCGTTGAAGGCCGCCGGCATTCCCTACAAGACGGGTAGCTTCCCCTTCAGCGCCAACGGTCGCGCCAAGGCCATGGACGTCACCGCCGGGATGGTCAAGCTGTTGGCCCATGCGGAAACCGACGCGCTGCTGGGGTGCCACATCATCGGCCCGTTCGCGTCCGAGTTGATTCAGGAGGCGGTGCTGGCGATGGAGTTCCACGCCAGCAGCGAGGACTTGGCCCGCACCATCCACGCCCATCCGACCCTGTACGAGGCGATGCACGAGGCGGCGCTGTCTATCCACGGCCGCGCCCTGCACAAGATCAATCTCTGATTGACCCGCATCTTCCACAGACCGGAAAGTCGGGCCGGCGTTGGCGCGCGCTACGCCCCGCGCGGGTGCGCGCCCGCTTCGAGGACCCACCTGATCCCCGCTCAAAGGTCGGAACCGAACTCACCAGGCGCGAAACCCACCAGCGGCAACAACCGTTCCAATCCGGCCCGCAAATCCTCTGGATGACCGGCTCGCAGGGTGAGGTGGCCGACCTTGCGGCCGGGGCGCGGGGCCTTGCCGTAATCGTGAAAATGCGCGCCGGGCGTCGCCAGCACCGCCGCCCGATCCGGCAGTGTACCGATCGCGTTGAGCATGACGGCATGGCCGACCATCGCGGTCGAGCCCAGCGGCAGGCCGAGAATCGCCCGCAGGTGGTTTTCAAACTGGCTGGTTTCCGCCCCCTCAAGGGTCCAGTGTCCGGAATTATGGACGCGCGGGGCCATTTCGTTGGCGATAAGCCGACCGTCCTGGACGAAGAATTCGATGGCCAACAGCCCGACGTAATCCAGTCGTTCCAGCAGGAGGCGGGCGTAATTCCAGCCCTCGCGCTCCAGTTCCGGAGCCTGGCAAGGCACCCGGGACAGCCGCAGGATGCCGTCGCGATGGTGGTTCTCCACCAGCGGATAAAAGGCGATCTCGCCAGCGCGGCCGCGCGCCGCCAGCACCGACACCTCCCGCTCGAACGGCACGAAACTCTCCAGGATCAACGGCACGCCGCCCAGTTCCCGCCAGGCGGCTTCACTCTCTTCAGACTTGCGCAACACCCGCTGGCCCTTGCCGTCGTAACCCAGCCGCCGGGTTTTCAGCACCGCCGGCAGTTCCACCTGCACCACGGCGCCATGGAGCTCTTCCAGACTATCGACCGTCGCGAAGGCGGGGGTCGGGATGCCCAGTTCCCAGAACAGAGTTTTTTCATACAGCCGATCCTGGGCGGTCTCCAGCGCCTTGGCCGGCGGATAAAACGCCACCTGCGACCCCAAAGTCCGGGCTACCGCCGCCGGGACGTTCTCGAAGTCGAAGGTGATGACCTCGGCCCAGTCGGCCAACCGGTTCAGACCATCCTCAGCGTCGTAGTCGCCCTGGATCAGGGGCGCCACCGGCCCGGCGCAAGCGTCGGCGGCGGGATCGAGCACCTGAAAGCGTAACCCCAGCGGATAGCCGGCCAGCGCCAGCATCCGCGCCAATTGCCCGCCGCCGACGATGCCGACGTTCATGATTGCGAGGTCCTCGGATCGGGTTCGCTCAGCACGTGCTCGGTCTGTCGGGCGCGAAACGCGCGCACCGCTTCGCGAATGGCCGGGTATTTGTTGCCGAGCAGGGCGGCGGCCAGCAGCGCGGCGTTGATGGCTCCGGCCTTGCCGATGGCCAGGGTTCCGACCGGGATGCCGCCCGGCATCTGGACGATGGACAGCAGCGAATCCAGACCGTTGAGCGCCTGGGACTGCACGGGCACGCCCAGCACCGGCAGCACGGTCTTGGCGGCGACCATGCCCGGCAGATGGGCGGCACCGCCGGCCCCGGCGATGATCGCTTCCAGGCCGCGCGCCTCAGCCTGGGCCGCGTAATCGAACAATAGATCGGGCGTGCGATGCGCCGATACCACCCGGACCTCGTGCGGGACGCCGAGCGCCTCCAGGGTCCGCGCGGCGTGTTCCAGGGTGCTCCAGTCCGACGTGGAGCCCATGATGACTCCAACCAGGGGCGTTGTGGGGATGGCGTTCATGGTGAGGGAGTGTTGGCCTTGGCAATGGGGAAGGGTTCGCGGCGATCTGAATTTTCCCACAAAGCCCAAGGTTGGCGCTAATATTGAGACGGTTCGCCTGGCCGGCCCTAACGCACCGTGAAATAGAGATCGCCGTACCAGTCAAATATCCACGCCTATAATCCCGGTATTACCGACAGCGAGAGAAAACATGCGAGTCTATCTGCTCTCGACGGCGGTGGCACCGCTGGGTTCCGGTCTGGGCGGTGGGGTAGAGCACATGGTCGTCACCGCCGCCCACCAGATCCATGAAGCCGGCCATATCGTGCGGGTCGTCGCGCCGGCGGGGTCCAAGGCGGATCTGCCCGATCTACTCGTGCTGCCAGGCCGCCTGGCGCCGACCGCTGTAACTTGTGACTATGATGACAGCCGGCTGCCCGTTGAGGTGGATAGCTTTCTGGTCGCCGCGCTGTGGTGGCTGGCCGAGCAGGCGCGGCCCAACGACGCGATCCTGAACTTTTCTTACGACTGGTTGCCCCTGTTTGCAAGCCGGTTTTTCCCCTGTCCGCTGGGGACCCTGATCAGCATGAGTTCGTTGAATCGTGCGTTGGATATGGAAATCCGCCGCATCGTCGCGCGCGCTCCAGAACGACTCGCCTTTCTCAGTATCGCCCAGACCGCCAGCTTTGGCGTCAACGGCACGGCGCGGCTGATTCCGCCGGGATTGGACCTGGCGAGCTATCGCTATAACGCCGCGCCCAGTCAGGATTACTGCTGGTTGGGACGAATCGCCCCGGAAAAAGGGCTGGAAGACGTTTTCATCTTTGCCAGCCGCATGGAGGCCACGGTGACGGTATTTGGCGTCATGCAGGATCGAGCGTATTGGAACGGACTGGCGCAACGCTATTCTGATGTCCCGGTCCGATACGGTGGTTTTCTCGACATGCCGGCACGGGCCGAGGCGGTCCGGGAATGCCGGGCCTTGCTGATGACCCCCAAGTGGCTGGAAGCCTTCGGCATCGTCGGCATTGAGGCGCTGGCCTGCGGCACGCCGGTCATCGCCTACCGGCGCGGCGGCATCAGCGACTACGTTCGCGATGGAGAAACCGGCTGGCTGGTGGAGCCCGACGACCTCGATGGTCTGTGCGCGGCGGCGAAACGCATCGACCGGATCGACCGGGCGAGCTGCCGGGCGCTGGTGGAAAACCGCTACACCCTGACGCACTACGGCGCGGCGCTGGCGGATTGGCTGGAAAATCTGGCGGCGGCCACGGGTTCCATGGGAGCGATGACATGACCGGACACGATACGCGGAGCTGGACGATCCATATCCGCAAGGACTATCTGAAATTCTCCGCGGCGCACATGACCGTGTTCCCCGATGGCGGCAAGGAAGCCTTGCACGGCCATAACTACCAGGTCGAACTGGAAGTGGAGTTGACCGAACCGCCGACGCTGGCGCGCCTGCTGAGCTATGACGTGTTCAAGCAGGCGCTGCGGGCTGTTTGCCAGGACTGGGACGAAAAAGTCCTGATTGCCAGCGACAATCCCTGGTTGGAGAAACTTTCCAGCGACGAGAGCGAATATGAGTTCCGGCTGTGCGGCAAGCGCTACGTGCTGCCGGCCGATGAAGTCGTGGCACTGGCGGTGGACAACATTACCGTCGAGAATCTGACCCGGTTGTTATTCGATAGATTCTGGGAAACCTTGGGTGACAACCGTGCGATTGCCTGGCGGGAATGGGTCGCCGCCGTGCGTCTGCGCATCGATGAATCCCGGGGTCAAGGCGCGACGTACTCGGTGCGTTGGGGGGCCGGGCGCGCCGCATAGGACGAAATCTCTTCGCTCGATTGCGGTTTTTACCGGATCGTCTCCATGAAATCCCTGGAAAAAAAAATTGCGTTCGTCACCGGTGGCGGTCGCGGCATCGGTGCAGCCACCGCCGAGGCGCTGGCCCACAGGGGCGCGCACGTCATCCTCGCCAGCCGCACCGAGGCGGAACTGACCGCCACCGTCGCTCGACTCCGCACCGCGGGGCTGAGCGCCTCGACCCGAGTGCTGGACGTCGCCGACGAGGCGGCGGTGGAGGCTGCGTTTACCACCCTCACCGCTGAATTCGGACGGTTGGATATCCTGGTCAATAACGCCGCGATCCTGGTGAGTGGCCCCTTCGCCGAGATGTTGCCGAGCGATTGGGATCAGGTCATGGGAGTCAACCTGCGCGGCGCGATGTTGTGCGCGCGGCAAGCCTTCCGGTTGATGCGGGAACAGCCCAGCGGCGGCACCATCGTTAATGTATCTTCACTGGGCGGCGTGTCGGGCACCGAGAAATTTCCCGGCTATGCCGCCTACACGGTCAGCAAGTTCGCGCTCACCGGTCTGACCGAAGCGCTGGCCGCCGAAGGCCGGGACCGCAACATCCGCGTCAACGGCGTGGCGCCGGGCGCGGTGGATACCGCCATGCTGCGCCGGGCCGCCCCGCACCTGCGCACCCGCACGGGACCCGCCGACGTGGCCAAAATCATCGCCTTTCTGTGCGATCCGACCGAATCCGGCTGCATGACCGGCGCGACCTTGGTCATCAACAGTAATGCGTGAAGCTCGTGCGGACCACCGACCGGACGCAAACCGCCAGAGATACCCAGTTTAGGCAGATTTGGACCAAAAGAGTCGGTTCATAGTGACCCGATATTCCTTCCTCGACGCGCCAAAAACCGTTTATCCGCCCATCCATGCGACAAGTCTAAGGACACGGCTTTGTTGGCATTAAATATGCTTAAATTTCTAACAAGCAGACGATGCCCCCGGAATTCGCATCCGTGCCGCATGGTCCTGAAGGTCGATGAGTGCCCTATCGCGTTTTTTTAGGAAAGAGGAAGACCCACATGTTGCAAACCGTCGCCACCGTCCCGGTCCCGCAGATGATCGAATTATTGGAACTGATGGATGCCGCCAGTGACGCGGATGTCGAACCGCGGTTGCTGGACTATCTGCATAACTGCCGCCGGATCGGCTACGAGCCTCCCGAAGCACTGCTGCGGTTGGCCCGCGAGAATATTCGCGGGAAGCGCTTGTGCTGAACCGGAACCGTTTTACCGCCGACCGAGAGGCTCGTGGAGGTTGCCATCGCCTTCGCGCCTCCGCTCGTCCGGGTTTTCAACGTCGCCGGGGAATTCCGGCAGAATGTCCGTCACATACGCCGTCGCATCCCGCATTTCCCAACGCACGTCGCAATCGTACAACCGCATGCCGTAACGGCGCGGCGCGCGGCAGGCGCGTTCCTGGTAGGCGGGACGCGGGTCCTGGCGCAAAAGCTGGACCAGCAGTTCGCGTAAATCGCCGTGCGGCCAATTCGCGCAAAACGCCGCCGCGGCCGGACTGAATTCCACTGTCACCAACAGCGCGGGCGCCTCGGCCGCGAAGCCGCCCGTCGCCTCCGGGAGGCAGTCGGCATAAGGCAAATAGGGTTTGATGTCCAGCACCGGCGTTCCGTCCAGCAAATCCACGCCTTGGAGATGCAAGACCACCCGTCCCTGGCGGGTTGCGATGCGTTCCAGCCTCACCGCCGACAGCCCGAGAGGGTTGGGTCGAAAGGTCGAACGGGTGGCGAACACCCCCAGCCGGCGATCGCCGCCCAGCCGGGGCGGCCGCACGGTCGGTCGCCAGCGACCCATGGGTATGCCGTGAAACACGAAGATCAACCACAGGTGCGAAAAGCTTTCCAGGCCGCGTACCGCCTCGGGTTGACTGTAAGGCGGCAGCAATTCGAGCGTCGCCCGCGCCGCCGGCACCAGCCCGGCTTGGCGGGGAATGCCGAATTTTTCCCGGAATCCCGAACGAATCAGGCCGATAGGGGTGAACTGGTACATGGTGAACCCTCACGGTTCCCGCCCCTCGTCCGGTTGACGAGAGCGAGACCCGGAGGCGAGCGACCCCAGGGAGCGGGCGGGAGACCTCGTTCTCTGGGTCGATGAAAAGTTTCAGTGCGGATGCGCGGGCGGCCGTGATTCCGGCCGGTACGGCTCCTCGCGGTCGTGCAGATGCATCCGGTACTCGACAAACCCCGGACAGTCCTCGAAGTGCAGAAACGGATTGCCGGCCAGTTGTTCGAGCAGGGTCGAGGTCGGGGTGATGCCGTAGTTGTGGCCGGGACGGATGAGCGTGTCGCCCGGCAGACCCTCGCCCAAGCGGCGCAGCGAGTGGTACATCTGCTCCGGATCGCCGCCGCGCAGGTCGCAGCGTCCGCAGCCGAACACAAACAGCGTGTCGCCGGTCAGCACTTGGTCGCCCAGCCGGTAACAGGCCGAGCCCGGCGTATGACCGGGCGTGTGCAGGATCTCGATCTCGGTTTCGCCCAACCGAATCCGGTCGCCACCCTCATGCAGGGTCGGCAAATCCAGATAGCGGTCCCAGAACAGCGCTTCGGCGCGGAGCAAATGCAGTTGGGCGTCGCTGGCGTTCAGCAGGGCTTCGACCCCGTTGATGTGGTCGAAATGACTGTGGGTGAGCAGGATGTCGGTGATCCGCAACCCGCGCCGTTCGGCCACGGCCAGAATGCTCGGCACATCCCAGGCGGGGTCCACGACAGCCGCGCGGTCGGTGGCGTGATCGTGGATGATGTAAATGAAGTTGCCCATCTGCCCCAGTTCCAGGGCGTGGAGGGTATGGGGAGACGTATCAGTCATCGCGCATTCTCCGGGTCGTGAAAGCGCCGCGAGGCTCGCGCTCGCCAGCGACGCGAAACGTTGGAACATTGGCTGGCGGTCGCGACTCTGAAAGGGGAACCGTGATTCAGCCAGCGCACTCGGGCATGATCGGGTTCCACAAGTTCAGAAGGATGGTGCCATGCGTTTCAATCTCGATATCGATACCCAGCGATACTACATCAAGAGTTATGGTCCGGGCTGGATCAATGTCAACGATCGGGAGATCCGCCGCAGCGCGATCGTCAGTCCGGAACAACTGGTGACCGACTGGCCGCCCCAGACCTTCGCTGACCTGGAAGCGTTCCACTTCGAAGCTCTGCTGCCCCTGGAACCCGAAATCGTGCTGCTGGGCACCGGCAACCGCCAGCGGTTTCCGCGCCCGGCCGTGACCCAAACCCTGCTGGCGCACCGCGTGGGCTTGGAGGTCATGGATACCGCCGCCGCCTGTCGAACCTACAACGTCATCATGCTCGAAGGGCGGCGGGTCGCGGCCGCGTTGCTGCTGATGGACGACTAGACCGGC
>REEE01000177.1 GCA_007695245.1 Candidatus Competibacteraceae bacterium
CGGCGCGAGCGGCGCGGCGAATTGCCGAAGCGGGTCACAATGACAACCCCTTCGCGGGCAATTTTGGTCGGCCAATCCGGGGCAACTGACCCTAATGCACCGCATTGGTGCGATGTGGTTCAATCACGGTGCGTCAGGCGTTCGAGCAGGCGAGTTCGAACGCGCCATCAAGGTCGGGTTGATGCCTTGAAGCCAGCGTGCTTGAGGAGATCGGAATCATGCGGGTTGACGACGTAACCAGCGATCCGCCCCCCTACGGCGTCGGCGACGCTTCCTATCTCGCCGCCGGCGGCGAGACCGGCATCAGGAAGCTCGTGGATGATTTCTACGACGCGATGGAACGGCTCCACGAAGCGAAAAAAATCAGGAACATGCACCCGGCGGATCTGACGATTTCCCGGGATAAGCTGACCCTGTTTCTCTGTGGCTGGCTGGGCGGCCCTCGATTGTACGCGCAAAAATACGGGCCGATCCGCATTCCCCAAGTCCATAGCCATCTGGAAATCGGGCGCGACGAGCGTGATGCTTGGTTGTCGTGCATGCGCGAGGCCCTGAAAACGCAACCTTACCCAGCAGCGTTCAAGCGCTATCTGCTGGAGCAACTCTACGTCCCGGCGGAGCGCAGTCGGAACCGGGAATAAACCCCGCGCGCCATTCACCGAACCGCCGCCGAAACGCGCGCCGTCAAGGCCACGGTTATCCTCAGATTCAACTCACCCTGCAAGACGGGAGGCCCTGGAGCCTCCACGAGACTTTGCAAGCGCGGTAATGTCAGCCGATCTGCACCGTCAACTGCTCGTAGGAGTCGGTGCGGTATTGGGTGCGCTGGTAGCGCTTGTGCAGCCGGTCCACCTTGTACTTGACGAAGCCGATCTGTTTGAAGCCGCCGTTGGTCTTCCAGGAATTGACGTGGCTCCAACTGCCGTTGCTGGTGCTCGAGCCGGTGTAGGTGTAGCCGCCGCTCAGGCGGGCCATCGCCTGCCGGTCCAGGGTCTTGTTTAGCTCCAAGTCTTGAATCGCGATCATGGTCATGGTCGTTACCTCCTCAGAATGCGTACCAGTAGTCTACAATCAAAATTTATAATCCGACTAAATTACTCTGATACTCACAGACGGTCCACAAGTCGCCGTTTTCACCGAGCTTGAATCATGATGAAAGTCGCCTCCGGAATACGCCTCAAGCGACTGGGTCTGCCTCTCGCCAGCCTTGGCTTGATGCTGTTGATCGGTTGCGCCGGGCCGAGCGATCCAGGCTACCAACGCCCGACGCTGCCCGACAAGGAAGACTGGTCCCTGACCGGCGCCGGCCAGGTCTCGGCCGCCGACACCATTCGCCCGGATTGGTGGACCCAGTTCGGCGATGCGTACCTCGATAACTTGGTCAGCCAGGCCATCGGTGGCAGTCAGGATATCAAAATTCTGGTCGCGCGCGTCGATGCCGCCGGCATCGGCCTGGAGCAGGAACGCGTCAGCACGCTACCCACGCTGGGTTTGGGGACCAGCACCGATTTCACCGTGACGCCCGATACCACGGCCCGCAGCTATGGGGCCAATTTGACCGGCCTCAACTGGGAACTCGACCTGTGGGGCAAGGCCCGTCGCGGAGTTCGCGCCCAACAGGCCGAGTACCGGGCTTCCGAGGCCGATTATCGCGCCGGTTATCTGGCGCTGGTCGCGGAAGTGGCCAGCGCCTATTTTCAAATCCGCCAGTTCGACGAGCAGATCGCCCGCCAGCAGTCAGGTCTGGCCAAAAACCAGCGGATTCTCGGCATGTTGCAACGCCAGCAGCGAGAGGGGCTGGTGGCCCATACCCGAGTGCTGCAACAGCAGGCGGAAAACCGCGGCCTGCAACGGGATTTGCTCGATCTCCAACGGCAGCGGACGCTGATGGAAAACCGCGTGGCGACCCTGCTCGGCATCCCCGCCGGCAATCTGCGCGTGCCTCAGGCGTCCCTCAGCCGGACCGTGCAACCCTTGGCCGTGCCCTCCGGTTTGCCCGCCGACCTGCTGGAGCGACGGCCCGACATCCTGGCGGCTGAATACCGGGTGCTGCGCGCTTACGAACTGGTCGGCAAGGCCCGACTGGCCAAATTGCCGTCGATCAGCCTGACCGGGCAGGGCGGGTTGGCCAGCGCCGCCCTGGCGAGCCTGTTGAGCAACTGGACGCTCGGCATCGGCCTGGCGGTCAATCTGCCCATCTTCGACCCCAACCTCGATCTGGAGATCCAGCGCACTCAGGTGGACCAGCAAATCGCCGAGGAAGAGTACCGTCGAACGGTCGTCCGGGCTTTTGAGGAGGTGGAAAACGCCCTGGTGAATCTGGCCAACCGCAAGCAACAGCTTGAGGAACTGGAGCAGCAACTCAATGATCTGCGCATCGTCAGCAACCAGGTGAACGCCCAATTACAGGCCGGGCTGGTCTCGCAGCTTGAAGTCTTCGAAGCGGAGCGCACCTTGCTATCGACCGAACAGACACTGCTCGAGATCAAACATCAACGCCTGCAGGATGCGGTCACCCTGTACAAAGCCCTGGGCGGTGGCTGGCCCCGGGAAACCGTCGAACTGACTCTGCTCCACTAATTAAGCCGCGACCATGCGCCTCGTCCTGCGGTCCCTGTCGCATCCCGAACTGGATGCCCTGACGATTGCTGACAGCCTGTGCATCATCGGCCGCGACCGCCCTCCGTTCGCCGCATTGGGGACCGCTGCGAGCGCCGGGCTGGCCGCGCCCCAGGCTTGCATCCTCCAGGAAGGCGGCGAATTTTATCTGATGGATCTCGGCAGCGAGGCCAGCGCCCGGCACAACCACCGGACACTGCCGCCGAAACGCCCCGTCAAGCTCGCCGACAACGATCAAATTGACTTGGCCGGAAAATTCCGGTTTCACGTCGAACGCGATCCGCTTCCCACCACTCCTCCGCTCGCGGCGTCCGTACAGGTCTCTCTGCTGCCGACGCCCGACAGCGTCGCCGACGAAACCATCGCGATCCATGGCGCGCCCTCGCTCCTGATCGGTCGCGACATGATGCGGATGGTGTTGGCCGAAGGAAAAACCGCCGTTCCCGCCGCCGTCAAAACGCTTTCCCGCTGTCATGCATTTTTATTTATCAAGGGCGATGCCCTGTACGTGATGGATTTGGGCAGCACCAACGGCACCTGGCTCGGCGCGAACCGGATTCCACCCTACACCGAATTCCCGCTTGATGGAAACGAGATCCTGGCTTTCGGCAGTCCCCGGCTCAGCTATACGGTCCAGATCCAGCGGACCGAAAGTCCGATGGCCGAGCCGATACCGGACCAGGAAAACTCTGAGGTATCGATGCATACCTCGGGGATCCAGCATGTCGGCAGAACGGTGTACATCCGAGCGGCGAATTCGTTCCTGGAGATGTTGACCGCGCAACTCGCCGACGACGACCCCCCCACCTCGGTCGAGGGCGAGCCGAAGGCCGCCGTCCCCGTTCCTCGATCGACCTCGCGTAAGGCGTGGTTTTTCATCCGGGAACTGCGCGAGGCCCTGCGGAGCGAACAACCGCGCCGCTGGGTCGGGCTGGCGACCGTCGCCGCCACCTTGGTCGTCGCATTGGCGGCGACGGGGCTGTACTTCCACAACGCTCCCCAGCGCGAAATCAAGTCTCTAATCGGTCAGGGAGACTATCAGGCCGGCCTGGAACGGGCCAGCGCGTATCTGCGCCGTCATCCGGAGGATAGCGACGTCGCAACCCTAGCCTTGGAGGCGCTGGTCAAGGATGCCGTGCCCCAGTGGCAGGCGGACATCGAAGCCGGCCGCTTCGCCGCCGCCGCCGACCGGCTCCAGGAAACCCAGGCTGAAACAATTCCCGACGGCGGGGTGTTAATGGGGCTGTTGGCCTGGATCGGTGACCTGCAACGATTCCTGGCCGAACGCGGTGGCCGGGATGCGCCGCTCAAGCTGTTTCACGACGAGCGAACCATCGCTGCTTTATTGGAGCGCTGGGATGCCGTCGCCAAAGATTATGAATTGCTGTCGCTCAAGGTCGCCGACTGGGCACCGGATTTCCAGGAACTACGCCGGCAGGTGCTAAGCCAGCAACGACTTCTGCGCAACGAGCAGACGGTTTACCTGAAGGCCATCACCGAACTCGAACAGACGCTGCGCCAGCAGTTGGCCCAAGGCCAGACCGATGCGGCCATGGCGCATCTGGAACGCTTCGCGCTGCAATACCCGAGAGTCATGGGTCTGGCCTCGTTGCAGGCGGACATCACCCAATTCGAGACGCTGCAACGCGCCGTCAAAAATCAGGATTTGGGCAAGCTGCTGGACTGGCGCGAGATCGTTTTCGCCACGCCTTGGGTGCGCGAGACCGCGACCCAGTGGCTGGAAGAGCAATTACCGTCCTCCGAGGCGCTGGCGCACTACCAAACGGCGCTGGCCGCCTGGCGGATCGGCGATACCCAGCAGGCCATCGCGCGGTTGCAACCGCTACCGCAGGAACGCGGCGGCTCGATCTTCGCGGCTAAACTGGCGCACTTTCAGCAGGTGGCGGACGCTTTCGAACAGCTCCAGGCCGCACGCGGGCAGCCGGATTACCGCGAACGCCTGCTGGCGTTGAGCCACGACTTGCATCCCGCCGAGGATCGCTTTTTTCTGGACGCCCTCGCCGAGGATTTGCACGCCCAGCGCCAGGCGCTGGCCACCCGAGCCAAGACCTTGTTTCAACAGGCCGCGAGTCACTGGCTGGAATACCAGCAGCGCGGCGGCATCACCGGTTTGATGCGCCTGGAACAAACCGTTTCCCAACGCTTCCGGCAACAGACCCAACGTCTGATGCAAGCCCATGAAGCCGCCAGCCAGGGCGCGCGCTACTACGATCTGTTGCGCCAGAGCTATCCCGAACCCGCCCGCAGCCTGCATGAAGATATCCTGGCCGAAACCCGGCGCCAGCGGCAATCCCTGGCCGATCTCCGACTGGTGATGCAATCCACGCTGCTGGACGCCAAATTGCAACTCTTACCGGAATCGGAGACCTCGCCGCCATGACCGCTTCCCGAGACGCCAAATCCCGTCCGAACTCGATCGTCCTCGGCGAACAAAGCGCCGAAGGCATCGAGATTCTCGCCGCCGAACCCTCGCGCCTGATGCGCGCCACGATCCTGCTGCTGGCCGTCCTGCTGCTGACGGCGCTGGCCTGGTCGTTTTTCGGCACCGTGGGCCTGATCGTCAAGGCCCAGGGCCAACTGGGTCCGGAAGCCGACGAGCGCCTGCTGTTCGCGCCCATCGAGGGCCAACTGGCCGATCTCTACATCGTCGAGGGCGCGCCGGTCGCGGCGGGCGACGTGGTGGCGCGGGTCAACGCCCTGGGCGCCATGCAGCTCGCGGCGGGGGCGCTGATGGCGCAGCTCAAACTGCAAGCGGCCGAAGACGCCTTTCGCACCTTTCCCGTGCAGAGGCAGGCCATGGAAAAGGGTATCGAACTCATTCAGTTTCAGATCGAAAGCGCCGAAGAGGTCGACGAGCTGCGAATTTCCCAAGGCATGGCCCAGCTCGCCGCCGACCAGCGGCTCAAACTCGAACGGGCGCGGCTGAAGCTGGACGGTGCCCAGAATGCCCTGGCCTTCGCCCGCGATGACTATGAAAAACATCGCCGTCTGTTCGAATCCCCCGGCGGCGGCGGGATCGCCCGTTCCAGAGTCGAGGAAAAATTCAAGGATTACCAAGGCAAAATCGCCGATTTCGAGGTCGCCAAAAACGAGCTGGCCGAATTCGAAGTCAAGCTGAACGAGGAGTTCGCCAAACGCCAGGAAGAGTTGAAAGCCCGCTCGGAGCGCCTGTTGCAGCATTACGCTCAATTGGAGGAGCGCAAGGCCCAGCTCGCCACCGCCGAACGGGAAAACGAGGTCGCCCTCAAGCTGGCCCAGGCGGAGGCCGCGGCGGCCGCCCGAATCAATTTCGACGACATCGACGAGAACAATCTGCTGCTGGTCAGGGCACCGGTGGCCGGGGTTGTCACCCGAATCGGCGTCACGCAATCCGGCGCCAACATCGATCCCAAGGCGCCCCTGGCCGGCATCGCTCCGGCCGATGCCCGGACCATGCTCCACGTCGAAATCCTGGAGCAGGATCGCGCTTTTCTCCGGGAAGGGATGCCGGTGAAGATCAAGTTCAACGCCTTTCCCTTCCAGCGCTTCGGTTTCATCGACGGCACTCTGGAATTTATCGCGCCGAACGTCTCCCCCGCCGGCGATAACCCCCAGAGCCGGGTCCTGGTTTACCGGGGACGGGTGAGCCTGGAGCGGGATTATTTTACGTCCCCCGACACCGGTGCCCGCATCCCGCTCCGCTTCGGCATGATCGCCACCGCCGAGGTCATGGTGCAGCAACGGCGTCTGATCGATCTGGTCCTGGACCCCCTGCGGCGCGCCGCCGGCTGAACGCCGAGCCGGCGGGACGAAACCCCACGCCACGACTCCCCATCTATCCCGCAAGCCACGGAGAACCCTCATGCAGATTGCCCGTATCGACGATGAAATCCTCGACGCCGACGACTTCGTCAAAACTCTCAGGCTGGACAACCGCTTCAATACGCTGATCGAACCGATTCTGCTCGACAAGCTGACGGTGCGGGCCGCGAAACAGAGCGGCATCACCGTCACTCCGGCCGAAATTCAGGAACGGGTCGATCAATTCCGGCGGGTGGAAGGACTGCATCGGGCGCAGGACACCTTCGCCTTCCTGGAGGCGCTGGGAGTCACCCTGGACGAGTTCGAAACCCACATGACCGAGATTCTGTACCGGGAAAAAATGGTGGCGCACATCACCCGTCAGGAAGCGATCGAGGAGTATTTCCGCCTGCATTCCCCGAAGTTCGACAGCATCGAACTCAACCACATCACGGTCGATGCCGACGGCAAGGCCCGGGAACTGCTGGCCCTGCTGGAGGATGAACCGACCCTGTTCCCCGAGCTGGCGCGCGAGCATTCCCTGGACCTGGACTCCAAACTCAAGGGCGGTTATATCGGCAAGGTGCTGCGGGGCGCGTTGCCCAACGACGTGGAAGCCAAGCTCTTCAACGCCCCGGTCGGGGCGCTGCTGGGACCCTTCGCCTCCGACGACGAGCTGATCTTCGAGATTTTTCAGATCAAGGCCAAGCATCCAGCCCGACTCGACGAGGCCACCACCCGCGACGTCGCCCGGATGATCCGCAATGATTGGCTGGCGGCGCGCGCTCAGGAACATCGCCTGGAAGTGCTCTAATTCCCCAACCCATCCCACTCGCCCGGCCATGGAGATCATCCGGTGAGTTCCGAAGCTGTCCTTGAAACCCTGGCCGGCAATGAATGGCTGGCCCCTCTCGGCCGCGACGAGTTGAAGCAGATCGCCGCCCAGGCGGAAATCCGAACCTACGACCTCGGCGACACCATTTTCACGGCCGGAGAACCAGGGCTGGGTCTGTATCTCATCAAATCCGGCATGGTCCGCTTGTTGACCACGGAAGGCGGCAAGGACCTCAGCATCGGAGTCCGCCGCGCCGGCGAATTGCTGGCCGAAACCGCCGCCCTGCGCAAGTACCGCCTGGAATTTACCGCGCGGGCCTCCGGCAAAACCGAACTGGTGTTCGTGCCCCGCGACGCCCTCGCCCCGGTGCTGGCCCGTCATCCGGAGGTTGGCGGTCTGCTGGCCCGCCAAGCCAGCATCAACGCCGCCGGCGGTTTCATCAGCCAGTTGTTCCAATTGCGCGGCAAGGTCGATAAGGACGAACTCGTCCAGTTGGTCGACAGCATCGGCATCAAGCAGGTGGCGGCTGGGGAGGTCATTCTGGAGCAGGGCAGTCGCGAAGACCGCCGGCTGTACGTGGTGCGCCGGGGCACGGTGCGCGGCGCACGGATGGAAGACGGCGTCGAAATACCTCTGGCGACCTGGGGCCAGGGCGAGATGTTCGGCGAGAAAACCTGCCTGCTGGACGAGGCGCAACCGGCGACCGTGCGCGCCGCCAGCGACGCGGTGTTGCTGGTGATCCCGCAACCAACCGTCCGCACCATTCTGGAACGCAATCCCGAACTGAAGGAAACCTTGCGGACCCGCATCCAGTTCACCGAGCACGAACTGGAACGTCAGAAGCAGCTCATCGAGCGGCGCAACCGGCCGCTGCGCCTGGATTTGGGTTCCAAGCCGAGCCTGGGCGAGCGGGTGCTCAAACGCTTCCCCCTGGTCGAACAGGCCGAGGAAATGGACTGCGGCGCGGCCTGTCTGGCGATGATCTGCCAGCACCATGGAATCGCCATGACCTTGGGCAAGCTGCGGGAGATGGCCAACGTCACCACCGAAGGCGCCACCCTGGACAGTCTGGCTCAAGTGGGCGAGTCGCTGGGATTCACCACCCATGGCGTACAGTGTACCTATCAGACTCTATCGGGCTTCGAACTGCCGTTTATCGCCCACTGGGAGGGATATCACTACATCGTGGTTTACGGCGTCTCCAAGAGCCACGTCTGGGTGGCGGACCCAGGGCTGGGGTTTCGCAAGCTGACCGTCGCCGAATTCGAGAAAGGCTGGACGGGAACCTGTCTGCTGTTCACCCCGAGCGCCGATCTGGCCCAACTCGCCGCCACCCGTTCGCCGTGGGTGCGCTTCGTGCGCCTGCTGCGCCCCCACAAACCGGTGCTCGGTTATCTGATCCTGGCGACCCTGGTGATCCAGGTGCTCGGCATCGCGCCGCCCATCATCATCCAGAACATCCTGGATCGCGTCGTCGTCCACCAAAGCTACGAGCTACTGAACCTGCTGATCGTCGGCTTTATCCTGGTGCAGGTCTTCATGCAACTGACTGGGCTGATGCGCGCCTATCTGACCCGGTTCATGGTGCGCAACCTCGATTTCTCGATGATGTCGCAGTTTTTCCATCATGCGCTGTCCCTGCCGATCACCTTCTTCGCCAAGCGCCGCACCGGTGATATCTTCGCCCGATTCCAGGAAAACCAGACCATCCGGGAGTTCCTGACCCAATCCACCATCAGCACGCTGCTGAACCTGTTGATGGTGTTTTTCTACTTTCTGGTGCTGTTCATGTACAGCGTCCAGATGACCCTGGTGTTGCTCGCCCTGATCGTGCCGATGGTGGTGCTGACCTTGGCCATTACGCCCCGCATCAAGCACTACGCCCGGCGGGATTTCGAGGCATCGACCGACGCCGACGCCGTGTTGATGGAAACCCTGAACGGCGCGGAAACCATCAAGGCCATGGGCATCGAGCGCGCCATCCGGCTGAAGTGGGAACGTAAATACGCCAAGGCGCTGAACGTCAAATACCAGGCCCAGGGTTTCGAGGCGCTGGTCGCGCTCGCCAGTCAATTGCTGCACGCCGTGACCGTGACGGCGGTGCTGTGGGTCGGGGCCAATCTGGTGCTCAGCCAGGAACTGACCATCGGCCAGTTGATCGCCTTCAACATGCTGATGGGCAGCGTGATGGCGCCGCTAATGGGCCTGATCGGCATGTGGGACGAGTTGCACGAAGCCGGCGTGGCGATGGAGCGACTCGGTGACGTGCTGGACCTGGAGCCGGAACAGAAACCCGAGGACCGGCCCGCGCTGATCATGCTGCCCAGCCTGCGCGGCGATATCCGCCTGGAGGAGGTGTATTTCCGCTACGGGGGCAAGGAGACCCCCTATGTCCTGGAAAATATCAGCTTCGACCTGAAGGCCGGGGAAACCGTCGCCCTCGTCGGCCACAGCGGCTCCGGCAAAACCACCCTGGCCAAGATGCTGGTCGGTTTCTACCCCCCCACCGACGGCAAGATCTCCATCGATGGCTACAACCTGAATCTGATCGACAAGGACTACTACCGGGCGCAGATCGGCTACGTGATGCAGACCAATCTGCTGTTTTCCGGCACGGTCGCCGAGAACATCGCCCTGGGGGAGGACAATCCCGACCGGCGCCGCATCGTCGAGGTGGCCCGATTGGCCGACGCCCACGGCTTCGTCAGCAAGCTGCCCAACGGTTACGAACAGACCGTGGGCGAGCGGGGCGTCGGTCTGTCGGGCGGGCAGATCCAGCGGCTCTGCATCGCCCGCGCCTTGTATCGAGACCCCCGGTTGCTGATCTTCGACGAAGCCACCTCGGCCCTCGACACCCAGTCCGAGACTAACATTCTGCGCAATCTGTCGGGAGTTCTGGAAGGGCGCACCGCCCTGGTCATCGCCCATCGGCTCAGCACCATCATGAACGCCGACAAAATCCTGGTCCTGTATCAGGGCCGCATCGTCGAGGAAGGGACCCATCAAAGCCTGTTCGACCGACAGGGTATGTACTACCAGTTGATCCACAAGCAGATCGCGACGGCAGCCTGATGCCGCCGCGACCCTGGCCCGCCTGATTCGAGCGATCCACGATGAGACCCTTCACCTTCGGCGCAGCGACCGCCCCCGGCTACGGCGACCTGCTGGAGAAAATCGAGATCCTGCGCTCCACGCTGCGTTGGGCCACGCGGCTGGAGCGCGAGGAGATCCAACGGTTGCTCGGACAGTGCAACGCGCTCCGCGAGGAGGTGATGAGCCTGTCGCGCCGGGAGCGCTTCGCCCAGTCGTCCGCCGCCCCGGAGGACCTGGAACCGCTGCGGCCCGCGCAATCGCCCACGACCGGACAACGGCGCGCGGCGCTGCTGGAACGGGATTTCGTGTTCGAGGGAGTGTTCGGCGACAACCCCAAGCTGCTGGAAACCCTGGAGATCGCTGAAAGGGCGGCACCCACCGATCTGCCGGTGCTGATCCGCGGCGAGAGCGGCACCGGCAAGGAACTGCTGGCCAAGGTGGTGCATACCAACGGCCGGCGCAACCAGGGGTCGTTCGTTTCCGTCAACTGCGGGGCCATTCCGGAAAACCTGGTGGAGTCCGAACTGTTCGGCCATGTCAAGGGCGCGTTCACCGGGGCGGCCAGCGACCGCAAGGGCAAGTTCGAGAGCGCCAACCACGGTACGATCTTCCTGGACGAAATCGGTGAATTGCCCTTGTCGGGGCAGGTGAAGCTGCTGCGGGTGCTGCAATCCCAGGAAATCCAGCGCGTGGGTTCCGACCGCCCCATCCAGATCGACGCCCGCATCGTCGCCGCCACCAACCGCGATTTGGCGGCCATGGTCAAGACGGGGCAGTTTCGGGAGGATTTGTACTACCGGCTGAGCGTGATCGAGGTCGTCGTGCCGCCGCTGCGGGAACGCCGGGACGAAATCCCGCTGTTGATCGATTTTTTCTGCGACGCGGCGGCGGAACGGCTCGGCCGCGCCCCCCTCGAATTAAGCCCGCGACTGCGGCAATTTCTGCTCGACTATGCTTTTCCCGGCAATATCCGGGAGCTGCACAACCTGCTTTTCCGCATGGCCTGTCTGGCCGACGCGACCGCCGATCTCGCGCATCTGCCCGAGGCGCTGCGCGCGCTGCCGCCGACGGTTGCTCCAGCGTCCGATGCAGTCTCCGACTCCACGGCGTCCGCGTCGTTGAGCGACGCCAGGAAAGCGGCCGGCGACATCGCCGAGAAACGCTTTCTCGAACAGGGCTTGCGGGAGGTGAACGGGCGGGCGGTGGAACTGGCCCGTCGCGAGGGGATGAACCGCTCCCACCTGCAAGCCCTGATGAAGAAGCACGGCCTGAGCGCCAAGGCGTTTCGTCCCAAGTAGAGGCGCATGGCCGTGCGCCCCTGCCACCTCCGCCCTCCCTGATTTCAGGGATGTCCATCCGCCGCCAGACCGCGCACAATTCGGGCTACCGATCTTGAGGGATGCCCGAACATGGATTACCGCTGCTTGATTCCGTTGGCGCTGCTCGCGCTCTGCGTCAGCGCCCAAGGGGCGCCGAACGCGCAGCGCGTCACCGCCGCCGGCGACGGCCGCGTGATGATTCAGGGCCAGGATTTCGGCACATCCTGTCCCCGCTGCGAGGTCATCGCCGATTTCGGTGGGTTCAAGTACGCTTTTCCCATCGAGCGGTGGAGTCCGGAGCAAATCATTCTGCGGGTCGCCGATCTGGGCAAGGGCGAGCGAGTGCGGTTCCAGGTGGTCACCGCCGACGGCGCCAGTCAGCCTTTGCCTTACCGCCTGCCCAAAACCCTGACGCCGGCGCGGCGGCTCAGTGGTATCGTCGCGCCCAACAGCGTGCCCGATCTGCTTCTGTTCGAGCACCGATCGACGCTGGCGGTGGGCGACAAGGGCGAGAATCGGCACGACGTGAGCCAGCCGCCGCCGGCCTGCGGCGCGCAAGGCTGGATCTACGATTCCGCCGAACTGGTGATCGGTCCGACCACCCGCTTTGGCGGCGCCGAGATCATCAACCGCCCGCAAGCGGGTTGCGCGCGCTGCGCGCCGCTGGTGGTGCGCTGGTATCACGAACCCACCGGGCGGCTGCATTATCAGGTTCACGTCTACCGCCGGGTGATCGAGGGCGTCTGTCCGGAGCGGATTCGCCGCTGATCGGCCGGGCGACCGGCGCGGAGGAAAGCCATGCCCAAGCACAGCGTACTGTTGGTCGAGGATCAAGACGCCACCCGCGAATGCCTGGCGCGCGTGATCGCCGGTCATCCGCAACTCGGTCTGCTGGCCGCCGTCGGCGATTGCGCCGCCGCGCGCGACTGGCTGCGCCGGCAGCCGCCCGCCGTGCTGCTGACCGACCTGGATTTGCCGGACGGCAACGGC
>REEE01000185.1 GCA_007695245.1 Candidatus Competibacteraceae bacterium
ACAAAATCAACGCCCTGCCGGTGGTAAACTCGGACGGCAGGCTGGCCGGCGTGCTGAACATGCACGATCTATTGCGCGCCGGGGTGCTGTAGTTCCCAGTCCTTGGAGTGGATGGGTGGTCGTGTTCTCGACATAGATATAAAAACTCACAACTTGATTGTATTCTATTTAATAGATTCTATGTCCATGTCTGGAGCACCACCTACAAATCATCTGGGAGCGCTATATGGCGTTTGGCGGTAGTGCTTCCAGATTTTGGTTGTTGATTGGGAGAGAAACATGGGCGCAACGATTGAAATTCAAGTGCCAGAGACCCTGCAAAGTTGGGGCTTCGATCACGAAAAAATCCAGCATTGTGTGCTGGAATGGATAGTCTTGACCCTGTTTACCGATGAACGGATTTCCTCGGGAAAGGCAGCGGCCTTGCTCGGAATCAGTCGGATTGAGTTCCTGAATTTGTTGAGAAAACGTGGTATCGCCTACGTTGATTTCAGCGCGGAAGAACTGGATGAAGAGTTTGCGGCGGTTGAAGCGCTAAAGTCCATGAGCAATCATCCATGATTGTGGTATCCAATACCACTCCGCTGATTGGTCTTGCTTCTATCGGGCATTTCGATTTGCTATGGCGGTTATTCGGAAAAATCCATATCGCGCAATCGGTCTATGGAGAAGTAGTGATTCGGGGATACGAGCGAGGTGGCGCGAAACGTGAAGTAGAAACCGCGGACTGGATGGAAATCGTTTCGGTGAAAGACCGATTGGCGGTGGACGTCTTGCTGGATGAACTCGACGCAGGCGAGGCGGAAACCATCGTTCTGGCAAAGGAAGTCGAAGCGGATTGGGTATTGATGGACGAGAAGAAGGGCCGCCGCAAATTAAAGCAACTTGGCCTTCATACCATGGGTACGCTCGGTATTTTGCTCAGGGCCAAGCAAAGCGGTTTGCTGCTCGAGATACATTCGAGTGTCGAACGCCTGCATCGACAGGGATTCAGTCTCGGCAAGACGGTTATTGAGGGTGTTTTGCGGCAGGCCGGAGAATCTTTGTAACTGCAAATGATTCGATGAGAAATCCTTTGGAAGCCACAACGACTTGCGGTAAGAAAAGCACAAAATCAACGCCCTGCCGGTGGTAAACTCGGACGGCAGGCTGGCCGGCGTGCTGAACATGCACGATCTATTGCGCGCCGGGGTGCTGTAATTCCCCACCCGGCTCTCGGGAGACGAGACAAGCGATGCGCGACATCTTGAGCAAAGCCACCCAGATCGAACTGGTGATCCTCGACGTGGACGGGGTGCTGACCGACGGTCGCCTGTACCTGGGCAACGATGGCAACGAGTACAAAGCGTTCCACATCCGCGATGGCCACGGCATCAAGATGCTGCTGGCGGCCGGGGTGGAAATCGCCATCATCTCCGGCCGTCACGCCGCCTCGGTGGAGCGGCGCATGGCCGATCTCGGCATCCGCTACGCCTACCTTGGGGTGGAGGACAAGCTGTCGGCGTTTGATAGCCTGCTGGTCCGGCTGGGTCTGCTCGCCGAGCAGGTGGCTTACGTGGGCGATGATTTGATCGATCTGCCGGTGATGACCCGGGTGGGACTGGCCATCGCCGTGCGGGATGCCGATCCTTTCGTCAAGCAGCACGCCCACTGGCAAACCCCCAGCCCGGGCGGGCGCGGCGCGGTCCGCGAGGTCTGCGAGTTGCTGCTGGAAGCGCGCGGCCAATTAGCGGTCCTCCGCGACCGGTATCTCTGAAGCCGAGGATAACGTGACGGCGCGCGGCATCCTGTCTCTGATCGGCCTGGCGCTGCTGGCCGGGTTGAGTTATGGCCTGTTGCGCTGGGTCGAGACCTCGCTGCGCGGACCGGCTCCGCCCGAGAGCCAGACGCCGGTGTTGACCCTCGAACGCTTGCACGCGGTGCGCATGACGGCCGCCGGCCAGCGGGAATTCACGATCGAAGCGCATCGACTCTGGCAACTGGCCGGGCCGGGCGGCGTCCGGCTCGAACGGCCGGAACTGGACTGGTACCAGCCGGACGGCCAAACTCGCGAATGGCGCTTGCGGGGCGAGTGGGGCTGGGTCTCCGCCGACCGACAAACCCTGTTGCTGGAAGGCGAAGTGGTCGCCGACCGAACCGCCGAAAGCGGCCGGTCGCCAGTCACCCTGGTCACCCGCGACGTGCGCGTTCGGCCGACCGAACATTATCTCGAAACCGCCGCGCCGACGCGGGCGGTGACGCCGGGCGGCGAACTGCGCGCCGTCGGCGCGCGCGCCTGGTTGGATCAGGAACGCGTGGAACTGCTTTCCGAGGTACGAGGCGTTTATGAACCCCCCCAACCTTGAGAAGCTTAAAGGTCAAAGGTCGATGACAAAATGCATTAGGCGGTTACTCGACGGAAACCGCGGGGATCTCGGGATCAAGTGGCTGCGGCTTGGATTGGCAGCGACCTTGAGCTTGGCGGTGCCGCTGGCCAGCGCCCTGCCGGAAGACCGCGCTCAGCCCATCCAACTCGAAGCCAATCGCGGCCAGTTGGATCAGAAGACCGGCGTCAGCGTCTACGAAGGCAATGTGGTGATCAGCCAGGGCTCGATGCGCCTGACCGCCGATACGGCGACTATCCATATCAAGGATGGCGGTTTCCAGCGCATGGAGGCGACCGGCAATCCGGCGACCTTGCGCTACCAACCGGCGGTCGACAAACCGGAAATTCGCGGAACCAGCCGGCGGGTCGAGTACGATGTCGCCAGCGCCAGGGTCACCATGAGCGGTGGCGCGCGGCTGACCCAGGGTCGGGATACGTTCACCGGCGACCGAATCGAGTACGACCTCCGGGAGGATGTGGTGCGGGCGCGCGGCGCTGGAGCCAACGGCCGCATCCAGTTCACCATCCAGCCGCAGGCGGAACCCTGATTCATGGCCCAATCGCCAGAGGCCCACTGAGATGGCCCAACTGATCGCCAAGGAAATCGTCAAGCGCTACCGCCAGCGGGTGGTCGTGGACGCGGCTTCAATGCGGGTCGCCAGCGGCGAGGTGGTCGGGCTGCTGGGACCGAACGGCGCCGGCAAGACCACCAGCTTTTATATGATGGTCGGACTGATCCATTGCGATGAAGGCCGGGTGCTGCTGGACGAGCGCGATCTCACCCACCTGCCGATGCACGCCCGCGCCCGACTCGGCGTCGGCTACCTGCCGCAGGAGCCGTCGGTGTTTCGGCGACTGACCGTGTTGGATAACGTACTGGCTATCCTCGAAACCCGCCGCGACCTCGACCGGAGCCGGCGCCGGACGCTGGCCGAGGATTTGCTGCACGAACTGCACGTCGGCCACTTGCAAGATAGCCTTGGCCTCAGCTTGTCGGGCGGCGAGCGCCGGCGGGTGGAAATCGCCCGGGCGCTGGCGGCCGATCCGGCGTTCATGTTGCTGGACGAGCCGTTCGCCGGGGTGGACCCCTTGTCGGTTCTGGATATCCAGCGCATCATCGGGCATCTGCGCGACCGCCGGATCGGGGTGCTGATCACCGATCACAACGTCCGGGAAACCCTGGGCATTTGCGATCGCGCTTATATTCTCAACGAAGGCCGGGTGATCGCCGAGGGCGATCCCACCACGATTCTCGCCAACCAGCAGGTTCGCCAGGTTTATCTCGGTGAAACATTCCAACTGTGAATTCAGTCCGGCGTCGGGACGGGCGCCACCCATCGGCGTTTCTCGCCACCAGCGGGCAAAACCCGCTAGGATTATGGGTAGGTATCCGTTGAGTGGCTCGGTGTAAAATTGAACCCGATGAGACAGTCATTGCAGCTTCGCTTGGGTCAGCAACTGACGATGACCCCCCAACTACAACAGGCGATTCGTCTGTTGCAGTTGTCCAGCCTGGAACTCCAGGGGGAAGTCCAAGCGATTCTCGACTCCAACCTGATGCTGGAGCGGGCCGACGAACCGCAGGACCTGCCGGTGCCACCGGAAACCCTGGTCGCCCAGGCGAAGGCGGAATCCAGCGCCGAGACCGAAATCGGGACGATGGCGGACCGTTTGCCCGACGATCTGCCGGTGGACAGCGTCTGGGAAGACACCTACGAATCGTCCGACGGCGCGACCAGCTATTCGCGCGGCGAGGAGGAAGACTGGGATCCCTACGAACGCTACGCGGGCGCCGGCGAATCCCTGCACGATCATCTATACTGGCAAATGCGGTTGACGCCGTTCGACGATCGGGAAATGCTGATCGCCACCACGATCATCGACGCCATCGATGAGTCGGGCTATTTGCGCCAGTCGCTGGAGGAGATTTGCCAGGGACTCCAGGATGAATGCGCGGTGACGCCGGCCGAGGCCGAGGCGGTGCTGAAGCTGGTGCAACACTTCGATCCCCAGGGGGTCGGGGCCCGGAGTCCGGCGGAATGTCTGCTGCTGCAGCTGGAAGCGCTGCCCGAGGATACGCCCTGGCTGGCCGAAGCGCGGTGTCTGGTCGAGCACCATCTGGAGTTGCTGGCCGACCGGGATTTCAACAACCTGATGCGCCGGCTCAAGCTCTCGCGCGAGGAACTGCAAGGAATTATCAGCCTGATTCAATCGCTCGACCCCCATCCGGGCGCCCGCTGGTCCAACGTCGCTCCGCAGTATGTGATTCCGGACGTCCTGGTCTATCGCCAGAAGAATGCCTGGCGGGTCGAGTTGAACGCCGAGGGTAGCCCGAAGCTGCGGATCAACACCCGCTACGCCGCATTGACGCGCCAGGCCGGCCAAGGCGATGACAAGGCGTATCTCAAAAACCATTTACAGGAAGCCCGCTGGTTTCTGAAGAGCCTGCAAAACCGTAATGAGACCCTGCTCAGGGTGGCGACCTGCATCGTCGAGCGCCAGCGGGAGTTCCTGGAGCGGGGCGACGAATACATGAGACCGCTGATCTTGCGGGATATCGCCGAGACGCTCAACATGCATGAATCCACCATCTCGCGGGTGACGACTCAGAAGTATCTGCATACCCCGCGCGGCATCTACGAACTGAAGTACTTTTTCTCCAGCCACGTCGGCACCAGCGACGGCGGCGAATGTTCCTCCACCGCCATCCGCGCCATGATCCGTAAGCTGATCCAGGCGGAAGACCCCGGCAAGCCGCTCAGCGACAGCAAAATCGCTGATCTGCTCAAGGCTGATGGGATTCAAGTGGCGCGGCGGACGGTGGCAAAATACCGGGAAGCGATGTCGATTTCCCCTTCCTCGGATCGCAAACACCTCGTCTGAACCGACGGGGATACCCGCCCTCTCGGGGGCGCTCAAGGGAGACCAGAGGCGCGGGCGCGCGATGGTTCGACCCCGACCGGGGGTCGCCGCGCCGCTTGCGGCAGGGTTGGCAACCCCACCTCTCTTTCGATCTGCCAGCCAGGAGTCCATGCCATGCAAATCAAGTTGAGCGGACACCATGTGGAAATCACCCCGGCTCTGCACGATTACGTGCATGACAAGCTGGAGCGTATCGAACGTCATTTCGATAACGTCACCAGCGCCCAGGTGATCCTCAGCGTCGAGAAACTGCGGCACAAAGCCGAAGCGACCGTCTACGTGGCCGGTAACGAAATCTTCGCCGATGCCGTGGGCGAAGACATGTACGCCTCGCTCGATGCCCTGATTGACAAGATCGATCGTCAGATCAAGAAGCACAAGGAAAAAGTGACCGACAAGCATCGCGGGGTGAAGGTGCGCGATTATCCCGAGGTTTGAGGTGCGAACGCGGCGATGGATATCACGGACCTGATTACTCTCGAGCGGATCGTCTGCGACAGCGAGGTGGCCAGCAAAAAGCGGGTCATCGAGGTGTTGAGCGAACTGCTGGCCACGGGGCAACCCGATCTGATGGCCCGGCCGATTTTCGACAGCCTGATCGGCCGGGAACGTTTGGGCAGCACGGGACTCGGCCATGGGGTCGCCTTGCCCCACGGCCGGTTTCCGCAAAGCCAGCACGCCATCGGTGCCTTCGTCAAACTCGCGAAGGGCGTTGATTTCGACGCCATCGACCGACAGCCGGTGGATTTGGTGTTCGGTCTGCTGGTGCCGGATCATTACACCGACGAACATCTCCGGATTCTCGCCGGTCTGGCGGAGATGTTCAGCGACCGGTCCTTCTGCCAGCGCCTGCGGGAGACCGATTCCAATCAGGCGTTGTTCGAGCGGCTCCGGGACTGGCAACCCGCCAAGACGCCGCTGCCATGAACGTGGCGCCGATCGTCAACGCCCAGAAATTGTTCCAGAATCTGGAGGGCGCGCTGGACGCGCGCTGGATGGGCGGCGCGGCTGGAGCGGACCGGGTGCTGTGGCCGCCGCCGGAAGTCGGCGTGGCGCTGTACGGGCGACTCAACTGGATTCAACCCGCCCGCCTGCAGCTGATCGGTTCCGAGGAAAGCGCTTTTCTGGATCAGCTGGAGCCAGCGGTCCGGAAGGTTCTGATTCGACGCCTGCTGGACTCGGCGGCCGGCGCGCTGCTGGTCTGCGGAAGCATCGAGCAAGCCGAGGCGTTGCGGCCCGCCGCCGATGCGGCGGGCGTCCCGCTCTGGTATACCCCGGTGACGCCCGCCGTCGTCCTGGAATGGCTCGGCACCTTCCGGCACAGTCTGGCGTCCTCCACGGTGGTCCACGGCGAGTTGCTGGAGGTCTTCGGTCTGGGGGTGCTGATCACCGGCGGCAGCGGGATCGGCAAGAGCGAGCTGGCGCTGGAACTGCTCAGCCGCGGCCATCGTCTGATCGCCGACGATACCCCCACCCTGACCCGGGTGGCGCCCAATGTTCTGGAAGGCACCTGCCCGCCCACGCTGGGCGATCTGCTCGAGGTGCGCGGACTGGGCATTCTCAACATCCGGCGCATGTTCGGCGACAGCGCCATCAAGCGCAACAAACGGATCCGACTCATCGTCCATTTGGCCAAGCAGGAGGAAATCACGCCGCCCGCCGAATCCCGCCTGCGGGGCCTGCGCGAGACTCGGGTCATCCTGGGGGTCGGCGTGCCGGCGATCACCTTGCCGATCGCGCCCGGCCGCAACCTGGCGGTGTTGCTGGAATGCGCGGTGCGCGATCATATCCTGCGCCTGAGCGGCTATCACGCCGAACAGGATTTAATGGAGCGCATGGAGAAAGCCATGACCCGAGCCACGTTATGCGAGTGATTATCGTCAGTGGCCTGTCGGGGTCCGGCAAGACCATCGCCTTGCAGACCCTGGAAGATCTCGACTACTACTGCGTCGACAACCTGCCGTTCAAACTGATTCGGCCGCTGGCGCGGGAGATGTTGGCCTCCGGCGCCGCCTTGCCGCCGACGGTGGCGGTGGGGGTCGATGCCCGTAATTTTCTGGATACGCTGGACCGGTTTCCCGACATGCTCGCCGAACTGCGCGCCGATGGGTTGACCGTGGACGTGCTGTTCCTGCAGGCCGCCGACGAGATCCTGCTGAAGCGCTACGGTGAGACCCGGCGCCGCCATCCGCTGAGCGCGGACGGCGCGCCGTTGCGGGACGCGATTCGCGAGGAACGCCGCCTGCTGGAGCCGATCAGCGCTCATGCCGATCTGCTCGTCGATACCAGCGAGATCAATATTTACCAACTGCGGGAATTGATCCGCGCCCGCGTCCACGATACGCCGCGCGAGGCGATGTCGCTGCTCTTCGAGTCGTTCGGTTTCAAGAATGGCGTGCCGGCCGACGCCGATTTCATCTTCGACGTGCGCTGTCTGCCCAACCCCCACTGGGAGCCAGCGTTGCGCGCCTTGACCGGGCTCGACCGACCGGTGATCGATTTTCTCGAGCGCCAGCCGGAGGTGGCGGCCATGATCGCCGAACTGCGGGGGTTTCTGGAAAACTGGTTGCCGCGGTTCGAGGCCAGCGACCGCAGCTATTTGACGGTCGCCATCGGCTGCACCGGCGGCCAGCATCGCTCGGTGTTTATCGCCGCGGCGCTGGCGCGGCATTTTGCCGCCATTCGCCGCCATGTCATGCTCCGGCACCGCGAACTAAAATGAACGGCGAGGCGGTTGGTTATGTCGGCCGGGAACCCTAGGGACGCTGATGTGTTGAAACGGGAAGTCACCATCGTGAACAAGCTCGGCTTGCACGCCCGCGCCGCCGCCAAGTTCGTGACGCTGGCCTCCGGATTCGACGCCGAAGTCCGATTGATCCGCGGCGAGCGCGAGGTCAACGGCAAGAGTATCATGGGTGTGATGATGTTGGCGGCTGCCCGCGGAACCCCGTTGGAATTGCAGGCCAGCGGTCCCGAGGCCCAGCAGGTACTCGACCATCTCGAGGATTTAATCCGTCGCCGCTTCGACGAGGATGAGTGAGAGAGGTCTTCCATGCCGTTTTCGTTGCACGGCATCGGGGTTTCCCGGGGATATGCGATCGGCAGGACTTATCTGCTGCAACGCAACCAGCCGGAGATCACCGAATACGTGATCCCCGATGCCATCATTGAGGACGAGATCCAGCGTTTTCTGAACGGTCTGGCGCTGGCCCATCAGCAGCTGCGGGAAATTCGGTTGCGGATTCCGGCGACTTCCTCCAGCGACGCCAATGCTTTCATCGACACCCATCTGTTGATGCTGGAGGATCCCAGCCTCACCGAGGCCCCCATCGAACTCATCCGCACCCGCAAGTGCAACGCCGAATGGGCCTTGAAAATCCAGCGGGACGCCTTGATCGAGATTTTTGAGAACATGGACGATCCCTACCTGAGCACCCGCAAAGACGACGTGGATCACGTGGTGCGCCGGGTGCAGCGGATTCTGGCGAGCGAGGATCCGGCCTATCTGAGCGACCCCGACTACGCCGATCTGGCGGTCAGTCGGCTGGAGGGGCGCATTGTCATCGCCGAAGATCTGACGCCGGCCGACACGATTTTGATGCAGCATCAGGGGGTGCTGGCCTTCGTCACCGAGTACGGCGGCCCCCTGTCCCATACCGCCATTCTGGCGCGCAGCCTGGGCATTCCGGCGGTGGTGGGCGCCCGTAACGCCCGGGCCTATCTGGGCCACGACGAGCCGGTGATCGTCGATGGCCGTCAGGGCGTGGTCCTGGTCGGGCTGGACGAGCGCATCCTGCGCTATTACCGCCACAAGCAGCAGGAAGAGCGCCGCGAGCAGCGCGAACTCAGCAAGCTCAAGGGCCAGCCGGCCATCACCCGCGACGGCGTGACGATCGCGCTGCACGCCAACATTGAGTTGCCCGAGGACGCGGTTGCGGTGCGCGATGTGGCGGCCGACGGCGTCGGGCTGTACCGGACCGAATTCCTGTTCATGAACCGCGCCGATGCCCCCGACGAGGAGGAGCACCTGGCCTCCTACCTGCACGTCATCAAGACCCTGGAAGGGAGTCCCATCACCATTCGCACCGCCGATCTCGGGGCCGACAAGCAGGTGGACGGCGGGCGCGGTGGGTCCGTCTGCACCAATCCCGCCTTGGGCTTGCGGGCCATCCGGCTGTGTCTGAAAGACCTGGCGATGTTCCGGCCGCAATTGCGGGCCATCCTGCGGGCCTCGGCTTACGGTCCGGTGCGGATGATGATTCCGATGCTCTGCTCGGTCCAGGAGGTGTTTCAGGTCCAGCGGTTGGTGGCGGAGACCCAACAGGAGTTGCGCGACCGTGGCCTGGCTTTCGACGAACGGTTACCCATCGGCGGCATGATCGAAATCCCGGCGGCGGCGGTGTGCGCCGACCAGTTCGCCCGCTATTTGGATTTCCTGTCCATCGGCACCAACGATCTGATCCAGTACACCTTGGCCATCGACCGGGTGGACGATGAGATCAACTATCTCTACGACCCGCTGCACCCGGCGGTGCTGATGCTGATCCACAACACGATCCGCGCCGGCCGGAAGGCCAGAATTCCGGTCAGCTTGTGCGGGGAAATGGCCGGCGATTCCCGTTACACACGGTTGTTGCTGGGTCTCGGTTTGACCGAGTTCAGCATGCATCCCACGGGCCTGTTGGAGATCAAACGGGCGGTGCAGGACAGTCACGTCGGCGAGTTGACTGAAATCGCCCGGCGCTTGCTGCGGACCGTCGATACCGAGAAGTACGCTGAAATTCTGCGGACCATCGCGCAGAATTGAAGCCGCGCTTCAATCCGGTGTTGCCTGCCCGCGACCCAATAACTCCTCGATCAGCGCGTCCTTGTCGGCCCAAAGCTGCCTCGTCCAGCGTTGGATGGCTTCCCGAAATTCGGGGTCGTGGCGATAATCGCCGCCGCGCAGTTCGGCGGGAATAGCCAAGGGCCGAATCCGGACGATCACCCGGCGAATGCGGCCGGCGAACAGATCCAGAAAGGTGGAATAACCGTCTGGATAGACGATGGTGACATCCAGCAGGGTCCGCAGGCGGTCGGCCAAGGCGTCCAGCGCAAAAGCCAGCCCGCCGGCCTTGGGACGCAGTAGATAACGGTAGGGCGATTGTTGGCGGGCGTGCTTTTCCGGTCGGAACCGGGTGCCTTCCAGGAAGTTGAGCAGGGTCGTCGGGGTATCCCGGCACCGTGCGCACATCTGACGAGTCGTCTCCCAGTCCTGGCCGCGAGCTTCGGGATGGGCGGCGAGATAGGCCGCTGAATGGCGTTTCATGAAGGGGAAATCCAGCGCCCACCAGGCACCGCCCAGCAGTGGCAGCCAGATCAATTCCTGTTTGATGAAAAACTTCGGGAACGGGATGCGCCGGTGCAGGACCCGCAACAGGACCACGATATCCACCCAGGACTGATGGTTGGCGATGACCAGATACCAGCAATCGCCCCGCAGTCCCTCCAGACCCCGAACGTCCCATTCGATCCGTTGGGTCAGGGCCATGATGGCGTGGTTGCCGTCGATCCAGGCCCGAGCGATCCGGATCAGCCCGCGGGCATGGAACGCGCGCCAGCCCGGATGAGGGACGGCCAGCTTGAGCAGTTGCACCGCGTAGAGCGGTATGCACCAGAACACGGTGTTGAGGACGAACAGGAGAAAGGCCAGAAGACCTCGGACGGGCGCGGGCAGGAAGGCGAGCATGGCGGTCGCCCCCTTCAGGCGCGGTCCCGCCGAGCCGCCAGCCAGTCGCGCACGGCCGGACCGGTGCCGATGGTCCAAGGTTTCAGGCGTTCGATCGGAACCCGCTTGATGGCGGCCAGTTCCTCACCGAGCACGATCTCGCCATGGATGGCGACATGATAAGCCACCAGCAACTGGTTCATTTCGAAGAACGGGTAATTGCCGATGAATTCGATGGCGTCGGCGTCCAGGCCCAGTTCTTCCTGGACCTCCCGCCGCACTGCGTCGTCCGGCGTTTCACCCTTTTCCAGGAAACCGGTGATCAGACCGAACATCTTCTCCGGCCAATTTTTATTGCGGGCCAGGATCACTGCTCCATCCAGTTCGACGATGGCGGCCACCACCGGAATCGGGTTGTCCCAGTGAATGTAATTGCAACCGGCGGCGGCGCAGCACTGGCGGGGGCGCCCGTCGATCTCGGCGGTTTGCAGGGGAGTGCCGCATTGGGGGCAGAAATGGACTGGTGGCATGGTGGCGGTTCCAAAAGGGTGGGTAAAGAGATCGGAAGTCGGCGGCGGGTCCGACCATCTCGGCGGACGCGGCTTACCAGGAAAATTAGCCTATAATTTTATCAAGCGGCAGACATTTATCGCTGCCGTTTTGATTTTCGGTCAGTCTTACGGACCTGCTTACTTTATGAAACCACGACATTTTCTGAGTCTGTTCGATCTCTCGCCCGCCGAATTGCGACAGGTGTTGCACCGCGCCAGCGAGTTAAAAATTCAGCAGCGCCGGGGCGAATCCCATGCGCTGTTTCCCCAGAAGGTGCTGGGGATGATCTTTGAGAAGTCCTCCACCCGAACCCGGGTATCCTTCGAAGCCGGCATGGTGCAACTGGGCGGCAGCGCCATTTTCTTGTCGCCGCGCGATACCCAACTGGGCCGGGGCGAGCCGATCGAGGACACCGCGCGGGTGCTGTCGGGGATGGTGGACCTGGTGATGGTCCGCTTGTTCGACCATGCCCGAGCGGAATGCTTCGCCGCGCATTCCACGGTGCCGGTCATCAACGGCCTGACCGATTACAACCATCCCTGCCAGCTGTTGGCGGATATTCAGACTTTTATCGAACTGCGTGGGGCCATTGGCGGCCGAACCGTGGCCTGGATCGGCGACGGCAATAATATGTGCAACAGCTATCTCGAAGCCGCCTGCCAGTTCGACTTCCAGTTGCGCGTCGCCGTGCCGCCCGGCTACGAGCCGGATGCGGCCCTGCTCCAGCGCGCCGCTGGTCGGGTCGTCCTGCTGCGCGATCCATGGGTTGCCGCCAAAGACGCCGATCTGGTCGCCACCGACGTCTGGTCCAGCATGGGCCAGGAGGGCGAGCAACCGCGGCGGATGCGGGATTTCGCTCCTTATCAGGTCAACGCCGCGATCATGGCCCAGGCCCGGCCCGAGGCGATTTTTCTGCATTGTCTGCCGGCGCACCGCGGCGAGGAAGTCAGCGCCGAGGTGATCGATGGCCCGCAAAGTCAGGTCTGGGAAGAAGCCGAGAACCGTCTGCACGCCCAAAAGGCGCTGATGGAATTTCTGTTGCTGGGCGGGAAGAGTCCCCTCTGAGGGGACGCGCCGGCAAGGTGTTC
>REEE01000234.1 GCA_007695245.1 Candidatus Competibacteraceae bacterium
GCGCGATATTCCTCGGGGGTCAGTTCCACCCCAGGGGCCAACGAGTCGGCGGCGCTCTCGTCCGCCAGCAGGGCGCGGCGGGCGCGCTCCCAGCCGACCAGCAGCTCTACCCAGTCGGGCAGGCGCGGTTCCAGGACATCGGCGCGCGCCACCAGGACATCCACGATCTCGCCGGGCATGGCGCGACTGTCGAAAATGACCTGGAAATTCCGGGCGGCGAGCCAGCTTTTCATCGGTTCGAAGGTGATCACCGCGTCGGCGCGTCCGCTGGCCAGGACGGAGCCGTGCTGCGCCGCCTCCACGTGGATCAGATGCACATCGTCGCGGGAGAGGTTCCCGGCCCGCAGCAGGCGATCCAGGACCAGGGTTCCCAGGGCGGTCTGTTCCAGGGCGATGGTCTGGCCCTCGAGATCCGCCGGCGCGCGGATGCCCTCCCGCGCCAAGACCGCGTCGGCGCCGTGGGAGACATCCAGCACGGCAATGATTTTCAGTTCCAGACCGGCGTCCGCCAGGCGCAAGACCTCGTCCAGAGTGAGCGCGGCGCCGTCCAAAAGCCCGTTGCGCAGGGCGCGCTGGCTTTCCGTATTGGAGGAGAGTTCCACCACCCGTACCCTGGTGGGGTCGAACAGGCGGCGCTCCCCGGCCAGCACCAGGGGATCATAGCCTACCCAGGGATTGACCCCCACGCGCAGGGGCGGCTGAGGCGCTTCGGCGCAGCCGGCGAGCAGCCAGAATAGAACGATGAACGTTAACCAGCGGTTCAAGGTAACTCCCTCCCAACGGATGGGTTTGCCCGCCCACTGAAATTTGAACCGAGAGAGGTCCTCATGCAAGTCAGTGTCGCTTATGTCGAGCCGGGGCAACCGCTCTGGCTGAACGTCGAGGTGCCGGAAGGGAGTACGGTGCAGCAGGCGATCGATCTATCCGGGATTCTGACGCGGTGCCCGCAGGTGAATCTCAAGAAACAGAAGATCGGGATTTACGGCAAGCTCACCAAACTGACCGCGCCGCTCGAAGCGGGCGATCGGGTGGAAATCTACCGGCCGATCGCCGTCGATCCGAAGAAGATCCCGCAACGGAAGATCGCGGCGCGGGATGAGGAGGAGGATGATGATGATTGAAAGACGGTGCCGAGAGGTTCGCTGTACCTGAAAAATCCCTTCCCTGGATTCAGGGAAGGGATTCGTTCGGGCCGGCGAGCGGATCGAGCCATCACCGCCCGCCGGTTACCCAAAGTAACCCACGGCACGGTGGCTGAATCGCGATCAGTGCCCGCCGATCGCCCGGCGGACTTCCTCCAGCGAGTTCGGATCGTCCAGCGTGGACAGATCGCCCGGATCGCGGCCTTCGGCCAGCGCCTGGATCGACCGCCGCAACAGCTTGCCGGAGCGAGTCTTCGGCAAAGAGCTGACGAAGTGGACCCGGTGCGGCTTGGCCACCGCGCCGAGCAACTCCTGCACCTTGGCGATGACTTCTTTCTCCAGCCGCTCGGTGGCACCCGCCTGGTCGAGTTGGCTCGGGTCCTTCAACCGGCAGAAACCGACCGGCACCTGACCCTTGACTTTATCGGCCACCCCGATCACCGCCACCTCGGCCACGCCGGAATGATTCTGGATCGCTTCCTCGATCTCGCGGGTGCCCAAACGATGACCCGCGACATTGATCACGTCGTCGGTGCGGCCCAGGATGAAGTAATAGCCGTCTTCGTCGCAGACCGCCCAGTCCGAGGAGGTGTACAGCAGCTCCTTGAAGCTGGAGAAGTAGCTCTTGACGAAACGCTCGTCGTCGCCCCAGATCGTGCTCAGGCAACCCGGCGGCAGCGGCGGCTGGACCACCAGCACGCCCTTCTCGCCGCGCGGCACTTCCGCGCCGGTACCCTCGTCGATGACCCGGATGTTGTAGCCATACACCGGAAAGCCCGGCGAACCGAAGCGGTTCGGCTTGAGATCGACGCCCGGCAGGTAGGACAGCATCGGCCAGCCGGTCTCGGTCTGCCAGTAATGGTCGATGACCGGAATCTTCAGCGCGTCGGTGATCCAGCGCGAGGTCGGCTCGTCGAGCGGCTCGCCGGCCAGGAACAGGTAGCGCAGGCAGGACACGTCGTGCATCGTCATGTACTTCTGGTCCTGACCCTTGAGGACGCGCACCGCCGTCGGCGACGAGAACATCGTCCGCACCTGGTATTCATTGACGATCTTCCACCAGATGCCGGGATCCGGCCGGATCGGCAGCCCCTCGTAGAAGATGGTCGGCGAGCCGTTGATCAGCGGCCCGTAGATGATGTAGGAATGCCCCACCACCCAACCGATGTCGGAGGTGGCGAACATGGTCTCGCCGGGGTTGATGTGATAGAGGTGCTTCATGGTCGAGGCCAGCGCCACCGCGTAACCGCCGACGTCGCGCTGCACGCCCTTGGGAATGCCGGTCGTGCCGGAGGTATAGAGAATGTAGCTCGGCTCGTTCGACTCCAGCCAGGTGATCGGAACTTCGGCGTCCAGGTGCTGGGCGCGCAGCGTCGCATAATCCAGATCGCGACCTTCCACCAGCTTCAGGTCCTGGTCCAGACCCCGGTTGCAGATCACCACGTGTTGCGGCGGGAACTTGGCCAGGTTGCAGGATTCATCGACCAGGTGCTTGTAGGGCACCGCCTTGCCGCCGCGCATCCCGGCGTCGGACGTGACCATGACCTTGGGCTTGGCGTCGTCGATGCGCACCGCCAGGTTGTAGGCGGCGAAACCGCCGAACACCACCGAGTGAACGGCGCCGATCCGGGCGCAGGCCAGCACGGAGAACAGCGCCTCGGCGATCATCGGCATGTAGATGATGACCCGGTCGCCCTTGCCCACGCCCAGCGATTGCAGCACGGCGGCGAAGCGGTTCACTTCGCGGTGCAGCTCGGCGTAGGTATAAATGACGGTCTCGTCGGTTTCCGTCGAGATGTAGATCAGCGCCCGCTGGTCGGCGCGGTCGGCCAGATGCCGGTCCACCGCGTTGTAGCAGAGATTGGTCTCACCGCCCACGAACCACTTGCAAAACGGCGGATTGCTGTAGTCCAGGATCTTCTGCGGGGGCTTGTTCCAGTGAATCAGCTTCGCTTGTTCGCCCCAGAAACCTTCCGGGTCATTGATGGACCAACTGTGGAACTCTTCAAATTTCATGCGGGAATGTCCTCCACTCCAGTGGCTTGGAATCGCGGCTTTGGATTTGCCGCGTTAAAGTGTAGTCGCTCGGGAAAAAAATTCCCGCCCGCGCCGCCCCGTGGGGAATGGGGCGGCGCGGGCGGGGCGGTCAAACGTGGTGGGCGTACCGCTGCCGGACGGCGGGTCAACCCTTCAGCAGATCCTCAATGCTGGCGCGTTCCTCGCGCAGCTCCTGATCGGTGGCCAGCATCTTCTCGCGGCTGAAGTCGCTAATTTCCAGACCCTGCACGATTTCGTAGTCGCCGTTCTTGCAGACGCAGGGATAGGAGTAGATCACCCCATCGCCGATGCCGTAGGAGCCGTCGGCGGGCACCGCCATGCTGACCCAGTCGCCCTCGGGGGTGCCCAGGGTCCAGTCGCGCATGTGGTCGATGGCGGCGGAGGCGGCGGAGGCGGCGGACGACGCGCCGCGGGCCTTGATGATCGCCGCGCCGCGCTGTTGCACGGTGGGGATGAAGGTGTCGCGATACCAGCGCTCGGCCACCAGCCCGGTCGCCGCCTGGCCCTTGACCGTGCATTGGCTGATGTCGGGATACTGAGTCGCGGAGTGGTTGCCCCAGATGGTCATCTTTTTGATGTCGGTGACGTGAGCGCCGGTCTCCTCGGCCAGTTGGCTCAGAGCGCGGTTGTGGTCCAGCCGGGTCATGGCGTGGAACTGGCGCGGATTCAGGTCGGGCGCGTTGCTGGCGGCGATCAACGAGTTGGTGTTGGCCGGGTTGCCGACCACCAGCACCTTGACGTCGCGGGCGGCATGGTCGTTCAACGCCTTGCCTTGCGGTCCGAAGATGGCGCCGTTGGCGGTCAGCAGATCCTTGCGCTCCATGCCGGGGCCGCGCGGCCGGGCGCCGACCAGCATGGCGTAGTTGGCGTGCTTGAACGCGGTCTCCAGGTTGTCGGTGGCGACCACGCCGGCCAGCAGCGGGAAGGCGCAATCGTTCAGCTCCATCACCACGCCCTGCAGCGCTTGCAGCGCCGGGGTGATTTCCAACAACTGCAGGGTCACCGGCTGATCGGGACCCAACATGCTACCGGAGGCAATGCGAAACGCCATGGCGTAGCCGATGTTACCGGCGGCCCCAGTGATAACGACACGGACGGGTTGTTTCATGGGTGTGCTCCTTTGGGTTGGTGATGATGCAATTGGGCTGAGAAGGCTCCAGACCCAAGCCGGCGGTGCGTTCCCAGATGATGGAATGTTCGAAACCGCAGCGATATGTTCTTGATCGATTTGCTTTATCTCATGGGACGCTCCATCTAAAATGGCGGCGTCCGCATCGGCTACATCAAATATAGCCTAGATTGTTATGTTTTGAAACGAATGCCGGCGGCTCCTCGCCCGGCTTTTACCACCACGCGTTTCCCACCTTTTCCGCTGGCAAGAGCAGGGGTCAGGGTGAGAGCGCAAGAAGGATTGAAAGGGTCGACCGCGTCATGTTTTGCGATCATGCGTCTGATTTATAATGGCATTTTGTGCTTGATCCTGCCCTTGGCGCTGCTGCGACTGTACTGGCGCGGCCGCCGCGACCCAGGGCATCGCCAGCGCTGGCGCGAACGGCTGGGCTGGATTCCACCGCTGCCCGAGCCAGGCTGCTTGTGGGTTCACGCGGTGTCGGTGGGAGAAACCCGCGCCGCCCTGCCGTTGGTTCGCGCCCTGCGGGAGCGCTACCCCGAGATGCCGCTGCTGGTGACGACGACCACCCTGACCGGTTCCCGGCAGGTGCGGGAGGCGCTGGGTGCCGCCGTGCATCACGTTTACGCCCCCTACGATCTCCCCGGCGCGACGGCGCGGTTTCTGCGCGCCGCCCGACCCCGGATCGCGGTCATCATGGAAACCGAGTTGTGGCCGAATCTGTTGCGGCACTGCGCGGCGGCCGGCATCCCGGTCGTCATCGCCAACGCCCGCCTGTCGGAACGCTCGGCGCGCGGCTATGCCCGGATTCGCCGGCTGACGGCCGCCATGCTGCGGGATGTGACCCTGATCGCGGCGCAGGCCGAGGCGGACGCCGAACGGTTCCGCGCGCTCGGCGCGCCCCGGGTCGAGGTGGTGGGCAATCTCAAGTACGATCTACAACTGCCTGAGGATCTGCCGGAACAGGGCTTGCGCCTGCGGGAACGGCTGGGCGCGCGCCGACCCGTGTGGATCGCCGCCAGCACGCACGCCGGCGAGGATGAAGTGATGCTGGACACCTTCGCGCTCCTGCGTCCGCGCTGGCCGGAGCTGCTGCTGCTGCTGGCGCCGCGCCATCCGGAACGCTTCGATGGGGTGGCGGCCTTGTGCCAGCAGCGCGGCTTGCCGGTGATCCGGCGCAGCGCGGAACAACCCTGTCCGCCGGAAACCGCCGTGTTGGTCGGCGACAGCATGGGGGAATTGCTCCAGTTCTACGCCGCCGCCGATCTGGCGTTCGTCGGCGGCAGTCTGGTGGCCACCGGCGGCCATAACGTGCTGGAGCCGGCCCTGCTGGGACTGCCGGTGCTGTTCGGCCCGCACATGTTCAATTTCACCGAGGCGGGCCAGCGGTTGCTGGAGGCGGAGGCCGCCTGGCAAGTGACCGATGCGGCGACCCTGGCGACCGCCGTGGATCGGCTGTTGGCCGATCCCGAACGCCGTCGCGCCGCGGGCGAACGGGGCCGGGCGGTGGTGGAGCGGCATCGCGGCGCGCTGGCGGCGTTGTTGGCGAGTGTTGCGGCGTTGCTTGCGACGCCGCGCCGGTTGGGTCGGCGTGGATGACTTCCCCACCGCCATGAACTATCATGAGCGGCGTCGCCCGCTTCCAGGCGTCGCCGTTGCAACAAGCGATTTCCATGGTGGCCCGTACCGGTCCCCCCGCGACGACAAGCTGTGAACCCCGTCAGGCCCGGAAGGGAGCAGCGGCAGCAGTGGCCTCGGGCGCCGGGGTCAGGCCGGTAGGGGTCGCCACCCTTCACGTCGCAGGTCAAAGGTGAAAGGCGCGATCCCTTTCACGCCGCCGAGGGGTCTATGAGCTATCAGGTATTGGCCCGTAAATGGCGGCCCCGCACCTTTCACGAACTGGTCGGCCAAGAGCATGTGGTCCGCGCGCTGACCAACGCCCTCGACCAGCAACGCCTGCATCACGCCTTCCTGTTCACCGGCACCCGCGGGGTGGGTAAGACCACCATCGCCCGGATTTTCGCCAAGTCGCTGAATTGCGAGGTTGGCGTGTCCTCGAACCCGTGCGGCCAGTGTTCCGCCTGCCTGGAGATCGACGCCGGTCGGTTCGTGGATCTGATCGAAGTGGACGCCGCCTCCCGCACCAAGGTCGAAGACACCCGCGACCTGATGGATAACGTGCAGTACGCACCGAGTCGGGGCCGCTTCAAGGTGTACCTGATCGACGAAGTTCACATGCTCTCCACCCACAGTTTCAATGCGCTGCTGAAAACCCTGGAAGAGCCGCCGCCGCACGTCAAATTTCTGCTGGCCACCACCGATCCCCAGAAACTGCCGGTCACCGTCCTGTCGCGCTGCCTGCAATTCAACCTCAAGCGCTTGCCGGCGGCGTCGATCGCCCGGTATCTCGACCAGGTGCTGGAACAGGAGAGCATTCCCCACGAGGAAGAAGCGCTACGACTGCTCGCCCGGGCCGGTGACGGCAGCATGCGCGATGCGCTGAGTCTGCTGGATCAGGCCATCGCCTTCGGCGGCGGTCGGGTCGAAAAGGCGGCGGTCGGGGCCATGCTCGGCAGCATCGACCGGCGCTGGGTGGTGGAGTTGTTGGAGGCGCTGGCCGCCGGCGACGCGCCGGCGCTGCTGCGCCGGGTGGCGGAACTGGATGACAGCGCGCCCGATTACGCGGCGGTGCTGGCCGAACTGCTGTCGCTGTTGCAGCGGGTGGCGCTGGCGCAGGTCGCGCCCGAGGCGCTGCCGGATGACGACTGGGCCGAGGCCGAGGCCGGGGACGCGCGACGCCTGGCCGGGGTGCTGGCGCCGGAAGACGTGCAATTGTTTTATCAGATCGCCCTGCTGGGACGGCGCGACCTGCCGCTGATGCCCGAGCCGCGGGGAGGGTTCGAGATGGTGTTGCTGCGGATGCTGTGTTTTCGGCCGGCGACCTCGGAAGCGTCCGCGCCCGCGTTAACGCAGGGGCCGACGCGCGGTCCCGCTCGCGCCCCCGCGCCAGCGGTGAATCCAGCGGCGCGGACTCCATCCACGCCGCCACCGGTCGCACCGGTTCCGGATTCGTCCGCTTCGGAGTGGGGTAGCCTGGTCCAGCAACTGAACTTGACCGGCATCGCCCGGCAGGTGGCGCTCCATTGCGCGCTGGTGGAGCGCCAGGACCGCTGTTTTCGGTTGCTGCTGGAACCTGGCCACGCGCAACTGTTCAACAAAGCCATTGAGGAGCGGCTGAAAACCGCTCTGGAACAACATCTGGGTTCCCCGGTCGACCTGCGGGTGCAAGTGGGCGACGCGGCTTTGGCGACTCCGGCCCGCCAGCAGGCGGAACGCCAGGCCGAGCGCCAGCTAGCCGCCGCCGACCGGATTGCCGAGGACCCGCATATTCAGGACCTGCAGGAACGGTTCGACGCGCGGATCGCGACGATCCAGCCGCTCGATGAAACCGACGACTAGCGGTTCGCGCTCCGCATTCACTGGCGGATGCCGGAGGTCGAAAGCAAGATTTTTCATGATGGAGGAAAAGCGATGAAAGGCGGTTTGGGCAATATGATGAAGCAGGCGCAGAAGATGCAGGAAAACCTGCAAAAGGCGCAGGCGGAAATCGCGATCCTGGAGATCACCGGCGAGTCCGGCGGTGGCCTGGTCAGCGTGGTGATCACCGGGCGCCATGAGGCGCGGCGCGTGCGGATTGATGACAGCCTGTTGGGCGATGACAAGGATATGTTGGAAGATCTGGTCGCGGCGGCGTTCAACGATGCCGTCCAGAAGCTCGAACGGACCGTGCAGGAAAAAATGGGTGGGCTGACCGCTGGCATGGGCCTGCCGCCGGGGATGCTGGGCGATTTCAAGATGCCGTTCTGACCGGCGGCCATGGCCGCCTCGCCCCTGCTGAACCAGTTGATGGCGGCCTTGCGCTGCCTGCCGGGCGTGGGACCGAAATCCGCGCAGCGCATGGCCCTGCACCTGTTGGAGCGGGATCGGGACGGTGCGGGGCGGCTGGTCGAGACCCTGCGGGCGGCGCTGGAAGGCATCGGCCACTGCCGGCAGTGCCGCGATTTGAGCGAAACCGAAATTTGCGCGTTCTGCGCCAACCCGCGCCGCGACCGAACCTCGTTATGCGTGCTCGAAACTCCGGCCGACGTGCTGGCGGTCGAGCAGTCCACCGGTTTTCAGGGCCTGTACTTCGTCTTGATGGGTCACCTGTCGCCGTTGGACGGCATCGGTCCGGCGGAACTGGGGCTGGAAACCCTGGAGGCGCGGCTGGACGGCGGGGAAGTGCGCGAGATCATTCTGGCCACCAATCCCACCGTGGAAGGCGAGGCGACGGCCTACTACATCGCCGAACTGGCCCGCGAGCGCGGCATCCGCGCCACCCGCATCGCCCACGGCGTGCCACTGGGCGGGGAACTGGAATACGTGGATAGCGGCACGCTGGCGCACGCTTTCGCCGGGCGCCGGGAGGTGTCGTGAAGATCGTCTGAATTATTGCAGTCATTTCCAGTGTCTTTCTCCACAGAACCCCCAATCTCCACAAGCACCCTCGAAGAACTAGAAGATATCTTTATAAATCAATGGTTATTGTATGATTACGGGTCACTAAAAGGGAGAAAAAGGAAATGAGATGGATTAAAGGCGACGATGGCTTGCCGGCTGAGGAAGTGGGTGTTTGGGCCAAGAAGAAGCACAACTACTTGGGTCGGTATCTGGATATTTCCAGGGCCGCGCGGAAGAAATATATCGGACCTACAAAAGCCGGGGCTGCCTACTTCGACCTGTTCTGTGGTTCGGGTAGATCGAAAATCCGCAGAACCAACGAGTGGATCGATGGGAGCGCGGTTGTCGCCTGGAAAACCAGCGTAGCCGGGGAAGCTCCCTTTTCAGCGGTCTATGTGTCTGACATAGAAGAGGAAAGTCTCAACGCTTGTGTTGTAAGGCTCAAGAAGCTCGGTGCGCCTGTTTTTCCGATTCAGGCGAATGCGGTTGATGCGGCGCAACAGATGGTTTCATCGGTAAGCGAATATGGACTGTACTTCGCATTCCTGGATCCCTACAACCTTGAATCCCTCGATTTCAGGGTGGTCAGCACGCTTGCCGCGCTCGAGCGCATCGACTTGTTGATTCACGTAAGCGCAATGGATTTGCAGCGCAATCTTCTGGCGAATCTCCGTGCGGAAGGGTCGACACTCGACAAATTCGCTCCCGGATGGCGCGATAACGTGAATACGACCGGATCGCAGTCGGAAATTCGTCGGCGTATCGTCGAATATTGGCGGGAGAAGGTAGCTGGTCTTGGGGTGTGGCCTTCGATAAATCAAAGGTTGATCTCGGGAGAGAAAAACCAACCGCTCTACTGGTTGTTGCTGGCGGCTCGACACGATTTGGCCCACCAATTCTGGTCAACGGCGGCCAACCCGGAAGGGCAAGGACGGCTGTTTTAGAGCGTTGATCGCACTTGCGGGTAGGCGTCCCAAGTACGGCCACGGAAGATGCGTCCGTTCGTTTTCTTGTGGCGCTTCACGCCATCGGCCCCCCAGCCTCCCCATTGTTTGAAAAAGAAAGCAGCGCCCGCCTCGTCGGTCTGCTCTTTGACGTTGGCCACCCATTCTTCTCGCATCGGTCGGGCCTTGTGTCCGGATTCACCGCCGACGATCACCCAGTGAATGCTCGTTAGGTCAAGCTGCCCAAGGTCTTCCAATAATGGCTCGACAGACAGGAACCGGATGCATGCATCGACCTGGCGCAGATGGTCGATTCGTGGAACACCATGCCTTCGATCCTCGACAGAGACACCCAGCCAGACGTTCTGAGGGCAAGCCTGGCGTGCAAAGTACCGTGGTAGCCGGTCTGCCCGCTTGGTCAGAATCTGGTAGGTATGTTGCGGAGTCTGCCGGATCACGGAGAACACCTGATCGAGAAACTCGTCCGGGATATCTTCATGAAACAGATCACTCATCGAGTTCACGAAGTAAAGCGTCGGTTTCTTGCGTCGAAGCGGCTGCTCGAGGCGTTCTGGATGCAAAGCCAGTTTGAACCCATTGTTGTATCCCGACGCCCCCATGGCCTGGAGACGGCGAGCCATTATTTCGGCATAGCAATTCTTGCAGCCAGACGATATCTTCGTGCAACCCGTCGTTGGATTCCAAGTCTGCTCGGTCCACTCGATAGTTGATTGGGTAGCCATAGAAAAAATCCATCATAATCTTTGCGTTAGACTCATAAGTGTGGGTCTATGCATGTTTGCTCGCCAGCGTGTCGATAAACTTCAAATTCAGTACGACCCGTCCTAAACAACTATTTCGTTGTTTATCATAGCTTAGACTGGTTACATACCGCTGTCGTCAGCCACCACCAAAAAATCTTTCTCTTCGGGGGGTGAAACGACCAGGAATCAGTCTGGGGATTGGCTGAAACGCTGAGCAGCGGCTCGGATAAACATGAAAAATCAATGAGTAAAGCCCATAACCCTCGAATTGTATCTGCGCTTCCCCCGCCCGAACGAAGTCCTCGTCAGTTTCGAGGGCGAGGGCTCGGGAACGCTGTCCTTGACCGACCCGGTGACCGCCAAACCGTGAACGTGCCACCCCCGAGCAGAGGTGAAGTAATCTTTACAATCCCCCTTCAAGACTCACGGGACTGAAGAATTGTCCCTGAAGGATTCCCTTTATGGAACAAGAACCCCTCGTCGGCAAACCGCTCAGCCAACCGGGTGATCAGGCGTTGCTCGACGCCTATTATCAGGAACCCACGCTTGCCCCCGACGAACAACTGCTCGCTTTGCCGGAAAACCAGGTGGGCGAGATCATCGGGGGCCAACTCTACGTTCAACAAAATCGACCGACCGGACCGGAAATCGCAGCGGCGGGGGCCATCAATAGCATTCTCGGTCTTCCATTCCATCAAGGGCAAAAAGGTCCGGGCGGCTGGTGGATTCTGCCCGAACCGGAAATCCACTTCATCCGCGACATCGAAGTCGTCGTTCCCGATCTGGCCGGTTGGCGGCGCGAACGGATGCCGGCTGTTCCCCGCGATCATCGTTTCGAGATCGTCCCCGACTGGGTCTGCGAAATCCTTTCGCCGTCCACGGCGCGAAAGGATCGCGCCCTGAAACTGCCGCTGTACGCCCGTTATGGCGTCGCTCACGCCTGGCTGGTCGATCCGCTGGCGCGCACCCTGGAAGCCTTCGAGTTGCGCGACGGCCGATGGGTCCTGCTGGGCACCATCGGGGACGATGCCCCCGTCTGCTTCCCGCCCTTCGCGGCGGTCAGCTTCTCGCTCGCCGATCTGTGGGTTTGAATATACTGGTCGTCCTTTTCGTCACCGCACGCCTGCCCCGCCCATGCCCACCTCCCCCGTTTCCCCCGCCGATTTCGCCCCCCTGCGCCTGCGCAAGGATGAAGACCGTCGTTTGCGCACCGGTCATCTTTGGGTCTACAGCAATGAAATCGATATCGCCGCCACCCCGCTGCGGGATTTCCAACCCGGCCAGCCGGTGACGATTCAATCCAGCAACGGCAAGCCGATCGGCACCGGCTACATCAATCCCAACGTCCTGCTGTGCGCGCGACTGGTCAGCCGCGACTTGGAACATCCGCTCAGTCCCTCGCTGCTGGTGCATCGCTTGAACGTGGCGCTGAGCCTGCGCGAGCGGCTCTACGACCGGCCGTTCTATCGGCTGGTTTACGGCGAGGGCGACGGGTTGCCGGGCCTGATCGTGGATCGTTACGGCGAGGTGTGCGTGGTGCAGCTCACTACCGCCGGCATGGATCGCTGGCGAGACGAGGTGCTGGCCGCCTTGCACAAGGTGTTGAAACCGGCGGCGGTGCTGTGGCGCAACGATACGCCGATGCGGGAGCTGGAGGGCTTGGAACGCACGGTCGCCGACGCCGCCGGCACGGTTCCCGACCTCGTGGAGATCGAGGAAGACGGTCTGCGCTTCCAGGTCGCGCCGCGCACCGGGCAGAAGACCGGCTGGTTCTACGACCAGCGCGACAATCGCGCCCGACTGGATCGGTATGTCCGCGACCGGCGCGTGCTGGATGTATTCAGCTATACCGGCGCTTGGGGCATCCGAGCGGCGGCGCGCGGCGCCCGCGAGGTGCTGTGCGTCGATTCCTCGGCCCCGGCGCTGGAACTGGCGACGTGCAACGCGGCGTCGAACGGCGTCGGCGACCGGGTGCGGACTCAACAGGGCGATGCCTTTGAGGTGTTGAAAGCGCTGCGTGAGGCCCGCGAGCGGTTCGATGTGGTCATCGTCGACCCGCCGGCCTTCATCAAGCGCCGTAAGGACACCAAGGAAGGAACGCTGGCCTACCGGCGGCTCAACGAAATGGCGATGCAGGTGCTGGAGCGCGACGGCATTCTGGTGTCCTGCTCCTGCTCGCAACTGCTGTCCCGCGAAGTGCTGGTGCAAACCCTGTTACAAGGCGCGCGGCATCTCGACCGCAATCTGGTGATTCTGGAGCAGGGTCGGGCCGGGCCGGATCATCCGGTGCATCCGGCCATTCCTGAAACCGATTACCTCAAGGCGGTGTTCGCGCGGGTGTTGCCGGCTTGAACCCGCAATCCGGGGAATCCGTATGTCCGATCTTCCTAATGTCGCCGCCGTCCTCGCCTATCTACAGGACTTGCAGGACCGGCTGACCCAGGCCCTGGAATCCGCCGACGGCACCGCCCGGTTTCGTGAGGATGCGTGGAACCGGGACGGCGAACGTGGGTTGCGCGGCAGCGGCCGCAGCCGGATCCTGCGCGAAGGCGCGGTGTTCGAACAGGCCGGCATCAATTTCTCCCACGTCATCGGCGAGCGACTGCCGCCCTCGGCCACGGCGCAACGCCCGGAACTGGCCGGACGGGGGTTCGAGGCGCTGGGAGTGTCGCTGGTGGCGCATCCCCGCAATCCCTACGTACCCACTTCGCACGCCAACGTCCGCTTCTTCACCACCGCCCAGGATGACGCCGCACCGGTCTGGTGGTTCGGCGGCGGTTTCGATTTGACCCCGTATTACGGTTTTGAAGAGGACTGCGTCCACTGGCATCGGACCGCGCGAGCGGCCTGCGCGCCGTTCGGATCAGAGGTCTACCCGCGTTACAAGCAGTGGTGCGACGAGTATTTCTTCCTCAAGCACCGCAACGAACCGCGCGGCATCGGCGGGCTGTTCTTCGACGATCTCAACGAGGGAGGCTTCGCGCGTTGTTTCGCCTTCCTGCAAAGCGTCGGCGATCACTATTTGCCGGCTTATCTGCCCGTCGTGGACCGGCGGCGGGAGATTCCTTACGGCGAACGCGAGCGGGAATTCCAGCTTTACCGGCGCGGGCGTTACGTCGAATTCAACCTGGTGTACGACCGGGGCACGCTGTTCGGCCTGCAATCCGGCGGGCGCACCGAATCCATCCTGATGTCCCTGCCGCCGCGGGTGCGTTGGGAATACGACTGGCGACCGGAACCCAACAGTCCGGAAGCGCGGCTGTACGAGGTGTTCCTCAAGCCGCGCGACTGGCTGGCGGCGGACGGCCCGGATCGAGACGCGACGGACGGTTAGCGCAGCGCCGTCACCACTTCGCGCACCAATGCCGGACCGCGATAGATCAGGCCGGTATACAGTTGCACCAGACTGGCCCCGGCAGCGATGCGGGCGACTGCGTCGGCGCCGCTCATGATCCCGCCGGCGGCGATGATCGGCACTTCGCCGGCCAAGAGATCCGCCAGTCGCCGCGTCACGGCTAAAGCCCGCTCCCGCAGCGGCGCGCCGCTCAACCCGCCAGCTTCTCCAGCATGACGCAGATCCTCGACTCCGACCCGCGAAAAGGTGGTGTTGGTGGCGACGACGGCATCGAGCCGGTGGCGGCGCAGGGACTGTCCCACTGCCGCTAAATCCGTATCGGCGAGGTCCGGAGCAATCTTGATCGCCAAAGGCACGTAACGACCTTGGGAATCCGTCAGGCGCTGCTGTTCCGCTTTCAATGCCGCCAGCAGTTGATCCAGCGCCGCGCCGTATTGCAGATCGCGCAAGCCCGGGGTGTTGGGCGAGGAGATATTGACGGTGACATAGCCCGCCCAAGGGTACACCTTGCGTAATCCAATCAGATAGTCATCGGTGGCCCGCTCGACCGGGGTATCGGCGTTTTTGCCGATATTGATGCCCAGCACCCCCTTGAAGCCGGACTGGCGCACCCGCTCGACCAGTGCATCCACGCCTTGATTGTTGAACCCCATTCGGTTGATCAGCGCCCGAGCCGCCGGCAGCCGAAACAGCCGGGGTTGGGGATTGCCCGGTTGGGCGCGCGGGGTGACCGTGCCGATCTCGACGAAACCGAAACCCAGCGCCGACCAGGCGTTGATACACTCGCCATTTTTATCCAGACCGGCCGCCAGCCCGACCGGATTGGGGAAATCGAGACCCATGACCCGGCGCGGCGCGGCGGGGATGCGCGACCCGTAGCACAGACCCAGCGGTTGGGTCGGCAGCGCGCGGAGAGTCTTGATCGTCCAGTCGTGGGCGGTTTCGGGGTCGAGTTGGAACAGCAGAGCGCGTAATGGATGGTAAAACATCGACGTTCTCGGATGGGGGGCGGCAAGCCGGACGGAGTGTTCCCCGGGGCGGCAGGATAGCAGGAAAACGGCGGATTGAGAGGAGCGAACCATTCTTCCGCCGATAGTCGAATTAAAGTGGGGGTACTTTATACTCACATTTCAGGGTATCAAGTCGCGAAGCCGTGGCGATGGACAACAGGATTGAATCAGTAGATACTATTTTCAACGCTAGCTATTCCTAGCCGTACCCATATCGCCCAAAATACAGGCAGCCTGCTCTTCCTTCATTCACTCTCTTTCCTCGCGTGACACGGGAAAGGGGAGAGTTAAGGGTCAAGGCATTTTTCCGATATCAACCGAACTTGCCGAGGATTATTTCCACGCATGGAGACTCGGTGTCCTGAAAAAATAACACGAGGAAAACCCAAATGCGCAAGCTTCTGATTTTAAGCACGGGAGCGGTCGAGGAAACCTTGATCCAGCAGATCTCGGCGGCCGATTGGGAAATCTATTGGGCTGAGGATCCAGGCCAGGCAAGAACCCTGCTGACCGAACACTCCTTCGAGGTGGGTCTGGCCATCCTGTTCAGTTGCGAACCGGAACGTTCGGTGCAATGGTTGATCGATCTCATCACGGCTCGCCGGAAAATGCAGTGGGTCATGGCGCTATCCCGTCAGTGTCTCGATCGTAAGTTGATCACCGGAGTCGTCGCGGAGCACTGCTACGACTATCATACGCTGCCGATCGAGTCGCCACGCTTGATCGTGACGCTCGGTCACGCCTACGGTATGGTCGCGCTGGCCGAAAACTCGTTCCGCCAGCAACGCGAGCTGGAGTCGCAGTACGGAATGATCGGGAACAGCCCGGTCATGCAAACCCTGTTTCGGAGCATTCAGAAAGCGGCGGAAGTGGACGTGCCGGTCCTGATCACCGGCGAGAGCGGCACCGGTAAGGAACAGTCGGCCCGCGCCATCCATGAGTATTCAGGACGGGCGGCGGCGCCGTTCGTCGGCATGAACTGCGCGGCTCTGCCCGCCAACCTGATTCAATCGGAACTGTTCGGCCATGAGAAAGGCGCGTTCGCCGGCGCCAGCGAGCGCCGGATCGGCCACGTCGAATCCGCGAACGGCGGCACGCTGTTTCTGGATGAAATCGGCGACCTGGCTCCCGAACTGCAAGCCAACCTGCTGCGCTTTCTGGAGGAAAAGAAATTTCACCGGATGGGCGGCGCCAAGCCGATTCCCGCCAATGTCCGGATCGTCGCCGCGACCAACACCCATCTCGAACAAACCGTGCGGGATGGCCGGTTCCGCGAGGATTTGTATTATCGTTTGAATGTGTTGCACTTGCGAACTCCGAGCCTGCGCGAGCGCAAGGGCGACGTCGAATTGCTGGCTCGCTATTTCTTCAACAAATTCACCGTGGAAACCCGAACCACCGCCAAGGGATTCAGTCGCGATGCGTTGGAAGTGATCAACCGCTACGACTGGCCCGGCAACGTCCGGGAATTGATGAACCGCGTCCGCCGGGCGGTCTTGTTGAGCGAGGGACCCTACATCACACCCAAGGACATGGAACTGGAGCGGCGTTCGCTGGGCCGGGGTTTCGTGACCCTGGACGAAGCCCGTATGGCCGCCGACCGCGAAGTGATTCAGGCGACGCTGCTGCGGACCCGGTTCAACATCGCCCGGGCCGCCAATGAATTGAGCGTCTCGCGCATGACGCTGTATCGGTTGATGGAGAAGTACGACATCCGGCGGGACAATATCTGAGTTCCAGGAGTGTCGCCCGCGCCAGCCGTTTCCCGGGATCGATTCACCCCAGCGATCAGACCGACTCCGCAACCCGCGCCCGGCAAAGTGGATGTGACTCTCCCCCCGTTCGACCCGAAAACCTTCCTTAAAACCCTCACCGCGCTGCCCGGCGTTTACCGGATGCTGGACGAGCGCGGCGAGGTGTTGTACGTCGGCAAGGCGCGCAACCTCAAACAGCGGGTGTCCAGCTACTTCCGGGAAACTCAGTCTTCCGTCAAGACCCGGGGTCTGGTGGCGAAAATTCGCGCCGTCGAAGTCACGGTCACGCACACCGAGACCGAGGCGCTGATCCTGGAAAGCACTCTGATCAAGCAGTGCAAACCTCGCTACAACATCCTGCTGCGCGACGACAAGGGCTATCCCTACATCCAGGTTTCCGCCGGCGACTTTCCCCGGCTGACGCTGCATCGCGGGGCCAAGCGCGCGCCGGGCCGCTATTTCGGCCCGTACCCGAACGCCCATGCCGCCCGCGATACCCTGAATCTGCTGCAAAAAATTTTTCGCTTGCGCTCGTGTGAAGACGGCTTTTTTCAAGGACGCAGCCGCCCCTGCCTGCAATACCAAATCCAGCGCTGCACGGCACCCTGCGTCGATCTGGTCGACCGCGACGCTTACCAGCGGCAGTTGCGCGACGCCGTCGGGTTTCTGGAAGGCCGGAGCGGGCAGGTGATCGACGATCTCGCGCACCGCATGGAAGCCGCCGCCGCCGCGCTGCGCTTCGAGGAAGCGGCGCTCCACCGCGATCAGATCGCCGAGTTGCGGCAAATCCAGCAGCGTCAGCACGTCGAGGGCGAAAGCGGCGATCTCGATGTGGTGGCCTGCGCCGCGCGGGGCGGGGCAGCCTGCGTGCAGGTGTTCGTGTTCCGCGACGGCCGGTTGCTGGGCAACCAGGCCCTGTTTCCCCGCCTGCCCGAGGCCGAGGACGCGAGCGCCGTGCTGGGTGCCTTTCTGGCCCAGTACTATCTCGACCGGTTCGTTCCGGCGGAACTGCTGGTCAGCCACGAACCGACCGAGGCCGAGTGGCTGGCGCAGGCGCTGCGGGAACGGGCCGGTCGGCGGGTCGCCATCACCGCCCGGGTTCGGGGCGAGCGCGCCCGCTGGTTGGAGATGGCGCAACGCAACGCCGAACACGCGCTGGCCGCGCGCCTGTCCAGCCAGGCGGGAATGCGCCGCCGGCTGGAGTCCCTGCGAGAAGCGCTGGGCGGCGCAGGCGATCTGGTGCGCCTGGAATGTTTCGACGTCAGTCACACCCAGGGCGAGGCGACGGTGGCGGCCTGCGTGGTGTTTGGCCCGGACGGTCCGCTCAAGACCGACTACCGCCGCTACAACATCGAGGGCATCACGCCGGGCGACGATTACGCCGCGCTGCGCCAGGCGCTGACCCGTCGTTACGCCCGCGGGTCGGCGGAAGAGGGCCGGTTGCCCGACCTGCTGTTGATCGACGGTGGCCAGGGCCAGTTGTCCCAGGCGCGGGAGGTGTTGGAGCCGCTGCGGGCGGCGGGCGTGCGGGTGATCGGCGTCGCCAAGGGACCCGAGCGCCGGCCCGGGCTGGAAACGCTGCACTTGTTCGGGGAAAACCGCCCCCTTATACTGCCCGCCGATTCGGCCGCCCTGCATCTGGTGCAGCAAATCCGCGATGAGGCGCACCGCTTCGCCATCACCGGCCATCGCCAGCGACGAGCTAAAGCCCGCACCGCGTCCGCGCTCGACGCCATCGCTGGCATCGGCCCCAAGCGCCGGCAGGCCCTGCTCCGCCAGTTCGGCGGTCTCCAACAACTGGCGCGCGCTGGCGTTGAGGACTTGAGCCGGGTAGACGGCATCAACGCCGAACTGGCCCAACGTATTTACGACGCCTTCCACGGTGAGGCTTGATCGCTCATGCAACTGAACCTGCCCACCGGGTTGACCCTGCTGCGCATCGCGCTGATTCCGGTCTTCGTGGCCGTGTTTTTTATGTCGTTCCGCGGCGCGAATCTGCTGTGCGCCGCGCTCTTTGGATTGGCGGCGCTCACCGATTGGCTGGACGGCTATCTGGCGCGGCGGCTCGATCAAACCTCGGCGTTCGGCGCGTTCCTGGACCCGGTGGCCGACAAGCTGATGGTGGCGGCGGCCCTGGTGCTGCTGGTGCAGGCGATTCCCACCCCGTGGATGGCGGTGGCGGCGGTCATCATCATCGGCCGCGAGATCGCCGTCTCGGCGTTGCGAGAATGGATGGCCCAGATCGGCAGCCAGCGGCGGGTGGCGGTCTCCATGATCGGCAAATTCAAGACCACCGCCCAGATGGTCGCCGTGCTGTTGCTGTTGTATCGGGAGCCGGTGGGCTTTTTTCCGACCCTGGAGGTCGGTCTGGGATTGTTGCTGGTTGCGGCGACGCTGACGCTGTGGTCGATGGGGAATTACCTGATCGCGGCGTGGCCGGCGCTCCAGTCCCAGGTACCCCCGGTCCGTTCCTCATAACCCGCATTCGCACCATGGGTCGTACCCCAATCGTGCTCTGGCAACCTTAGCGACACTCCCCCACCGAACCCGGCCGGCACCGCCGCCGGTCCACCCAGATCGTGCTGTCGAGTCGGGCGTCGGTGAATTGGGCGCCGTCGATGCGGGCCCCGGTCAGATTGGCGCGCGAGAGATCGGCGCCCGTGAAATCCGCTCCGAGCAGATTCGCCCCATCCAACCGCGCGCCGCTCAGATCCGCGCCGGTCAGCACCGTCTCTTCCAAGACCGCCCGGGTCAGATCCGCGCCGCTCAGATCCGCGTCCGGCAACCGGGCATCCAGCAAAGTCGCCTGCGTCAGATTGGCTTGGGACAGATTTGCGCCTCGCAGCGTCGCCTCGGTGAGGTCGGCGCCATCCAGCCGCGCGCCGCTCAGGTTGGCGTCGCTGAAGTCGGCACCGACCAACGCCGCCCGATCCAGCCGCGCGCCGGTCAGGTTGGCGCCGACGAAGATCGTCTGATTGGCTTGGGCGGAGACCAGGCGCGAACCGGCCAGCGTCGCCCGCGAGAAATCGGCCCGATCCAGGATCGCGCCGCCCAAATCCGCCCCGCTAAGTCGGGCTTCGGTCAGGTTGGCGGCGGTTAGATCGATCTGCACCAGCGTCGCTCGGCGTAAATCCGCGCCTTGGAGATCGGCTTCCTGCTGGTCGCAGCGCATCCAGAACACCCCGCGGGCGGGCGGGTCATCGCAAGCGGCCCAAGCGGTCGTGGGAAGTTGCGCCAGAGCCAGCAGGTACAGCGCCGGCAGGAGAAACAGAGTACGGGATGAATTGAGCGTCACAGGGGCTATCCTACTCGGCGTGGCTGGAGACGAACACGAGATCCACCACCTGCCGGAACCGTTCGACGAAATGAATCACGAGACCTTCCTTGAGGTAATCCGGCAATTCCTCAGCGTCGCCGCGATTGCCCTCGGGCAGGATGATCTCATGGATGTTGACCCGACGGGCGGCGATGACCTTCTCGCGAATGCCGCCCACCGGCAAAACCTGACCGGTTAGGGTCAGTTCGCCGGTCATCGCCAAGGATCGGGTGGCTTGCTGGTCGCGCGCCAGCGACAGCAGCGCGCTGGCCATGGTGATGCCGGCGCTGGGGCCATCCTTGGGCGTGGCGCCTTCCGGTACATGCAGATGCACGAAGGCCTCATCGAAGAATTTGGGATCGGCCTGGTACTCCTCCAGATGAGCGCTGAGATAGCTGTAGGCGATGTTGGCGGATTCCTGCATCACCTCGCCCAGCCGGCCGGTCAGTTTGAAACCGCGGTTCTTGGTGTGAACCAGACTGGCTTCGATATTGAGCGTCACGCCGCCCATGGCGGTCCAGGCCAGGCCGGTGACCACCCCGACCCCGGTCATCGGCGTTTCGGTCTTGAACGGTGGCTTGCCCAGATAACCGTTTAGATCCGGCGCCTCCACGGTGATGGACCCCTCATGACCTTCGACGATTTGCACCGCGCTCTTGCGCACGATCCGCCCGAGCTGCTTTTCCAGATTGCGCACCCCGGCCTCCCGGGCGTAACCCTCGACGATCTGGCGCAGGGCCTCGTCGCCGACCTGAATGCGCTCGCGGTCCAGGCCGCTGCGTTCCAGCAGCTTCGGCCATAGGTGATTGCGGGCGATTTGCAGCTTCTCGGCGGTGATGTAACCGGATAAGCGAATGTTCTCCATCCGGTCGAGCAGCGGCGCCGGTATCGTGTCTAGCTGGTTCGCGGTACACATAAACAGCACCTTGGACAGATCGAAGCGCACGTCCAAATAGTGGTCCAGAAATTCGGTGTTTTGTTCGGGATCGAGCACTTCCAGGAGCGCCGAGGCAGGGTCGCCGCGGAACGATGCGCCGATCTTGTCGATTTCGTCGAGCATGATCACCGGGTTGGCGGTTTTGGACTCGCGCAGCGCCTGGATGAATTTGCCCGGGAGCGCGCCGATATAAGTGCGGCGATGGCCCTTGATCTCGGCCTCGTCGCGCATCCCGCCCAAGCTCAGCCGGTAGAACTTGCGGTCCAGTGCGGCGGCCACCGAGCGGCCGATGGAGGTTTTGCCCACCCCCGGCGGACCGACCAGGAGGATGATCGAGCCGCCGACCTGACCCTTGAGCGCGCCCACCGCCAGAAATTCGATGATCCGGTCCTTGACGTCTCCCAGACTATCGTGGTCGCGGTCCAGGATTTCGCGAGCGTGCTTGAGGTCGAGGTTGTCGGTGGAATAGACGCCCCAGGGCAACTCGGTGATGACGTCCAGGTAGTTGCGGGTGACCGCGTACTCCGGCGACCCGGTTTCGAGGATCGACAGCTTGTCCAGTTCCTCGTTGATCCGCTGCAACGCCGCTTCCGGCACTTCCCGGCTCTCCAGCCGCTCGCGGAAGCGGTCCACGTCGGCGGTGCGGTCGTCCTTGGCGATGCCCAGTTCTTGTTGGATGGTTTTGAGCTGCTCGCGCAAAAAGAACTTGCGCTGGTGCTCGCTCATCTTGTCCTCGACCTGCTTGCGGATCTGGGTCTGGAGCTTGGCGACTTCCAGTTCTTTCTTGATCAGCACGATGACTTTCTTGAGTCGTTCCAGGATCGGCGCGGTGGCCAGAATCTCCTGCAACTCATCCTTGGTCGCCGTGGTCAGGCTGGCGGCGAAGTCGGCCAGCGGCGAGGGGTCATGGGTGTTGAAGCGGTTGAGGAAGAATTTCAATTCCTCGGAATACAGCGGATTGAGCGGAATCAATTCCTTGAGGGTATTGATCACCGCCAGCGAGTAGGCGCGCAATTCCTCGACGCCGACCACGTCCTCCTCGCTCAGGTACTCGACCTGAACGTGGTAGGGCGGTTCGTCGGACAGCCAGTGGGTGATGCGAAACCGTTTCAGACCTTGGGCGATGAACTGCAAGCGCCCCTCGTTGCGCGCCAACTGATGCATGCGGGCGGCGGTGCCGACTTCATGAAAATCGGCGGGATTGGCTTTTTCCGCGCTGTCGGGTTTGACCAGAATCAGGCCGATGATCCGCTGCTCGCGGCCGGCGGCGGCCTCGACGGTAGGCAGCCACGGTTCCTCGTTGAGCAGCAGCGGCAACGCCTGGGCCGGAAAGAACGGGCGTTCCGACAGCGGCAACAGGTAGAGGGTGCTGGGCAAAATGTCGGCGGCGGCAACGATGTGGTTGCCGTTGTCGGTGGTCGAGGACTCGTGGTCGTGGTCTTCGCTCACCACTTCCGCGTCGATGGCTTCGTGGTCGGTCATGATCGCTCGCAGGGCTGAGGATATTGCTCCTTTAGATGCGGGCACGGCCAAAGATTATCAAGAGCGCGGGATGGCGCCGCGAAAAAGCGCGGCGGATCGCTGATTCTTAATGCAGGGTACGGGGCACGGACAGGACGAACGGCGGGATCTCCGCATCGAAGGTGACGCCGTCGTCGGCCAACATCTGGTAGCTGCCCTTCATGCTGCCGACCGAGGTTTCCAGAATCGCGCCGCTGGTGTACTGAAAACCCTCGCCGGGGCGCAGATAGGGTTGTTCGCCCACCACCCCTTCGCCGCGCACCTCCTCGATCTTGCCGTTGGTGTCGGTGATGGTCCAGTGTCGGCTGAGCAGCCGGGCGGGGATGTTGCCCTGGTTCTGGATGACCACGGTGTAGGCGAACACATAGCGATCGTTCTCGGGAGCGGATTGCTCCTCCAGATAAAACGCCTGCGCGGCGACCTTGATGGCATAGTCGGTTTTCTTCGCCATGGGTGAAGGGTTCCGGATGGGTTGATCGGAGGGGTCGGCCGGCGCGCGCGGGATCGAGGGTCGCGACGCCGAGATCATTAGATTGTAGCGCGATTACTTTTCATGGGTGCCGCCAATGCGAGTTGATGCTTTAACCCGCGCCCGGTCGAGCGGGTTTGCTAGAATCGCCGACCATGGACGTTTCCTGGATTCTCGACGATCTCAACGAACCCCAGCGCCAGGCGGTCACCGCGCCGCTGGGTTCCCTGCGCGTATTGGCCGGCGCCGGCAGCGGCAAGACCCGGGTGCTGACCCGACGCATCGCTTGGCTGCTGGCGGTGGAAAACGCCTCACCCTGGTCGATTCTGGCCGTGACTTTCACCAACAAGGCCGCCGCCGAAATGCGCGGCCGGGTCGAAGCCATGCTGGATCAGCCCATCGGCGGGCTGTGGATCGGCACGTTTCACGGCATCGCCCACCGCCTGTTGCGCCAGCACTGGCAGGAAGCACATTTACCCCGCGCCTTTCAGATTCTCGACAGCGACGATCAAACCCGGTTGCTGAAGCGGATCTTGCGCGGAATGAATCTGGACGAAAAGAAATGGCCGCCGCCGCAGGCCGCCGGTTTCATCAACCGCTGCAAGGACGAAGGCCAGCGTCCCGCCGATCTGGCCGACGACGGTCAGCCGATCCAGCGCCAGTATCGGGAGATCTACTCGATTTACCAGCAGGAGTGCGAGCGCGGCGGGCTGGTGGATTTCGGCGAACTGCTGCTGCGGGTCTACGAACTCTGGCGCGACAATCCGGATTTGCTGGCCCATTATCGGGAGCGGTTCCAGCATGTGTTGGTGGACGAGTTCCAGGATACCAACACCATTCAATACAACTGGGTACGGCTGTTGGGCGGCGGCCAGGGCGACGTGTTCATCGTCGGTGACGACGACCAGTGCGTCTACGGGTGGCGAGGCTCGAAAGTCGAGAATATCCAACGCTTCGCCGAGGATTTCCCCGGCACCCAAACCGTCCGTTTGGAGCAGAACTACCGTTCCACCCACAATATCCTCAAGGCGGCGAACGCGCTCATCGCTCACAATGCCGCGCGGCTGGGCAAAAATCTGTGGACCGCCGACGCCGACGGCGAACCGATCCAGGTTTACCACGCCTACCACGAAGTGGACGAGGCGCGGTTCGTGGTCGAGCGCATCCGCCGGTGGGTGGAGCAAGGAGGGCACTGCCGCGATGCGGCGATTCTGTACCGCTCCAACGCCCAGTCGCGCTTGTTCGAGGAAACGCTGATCGGCATGGCCCTGCCGTACCGGATTTACGGCGGCTTGCGCTTCTTCGAGCGCGCTGAAATCAAGGACGCTCTGGCCTATTTGCGCCTGGTGGCCAATCGCGATGACGATCCCTCATTCGAGCGGGTGGTGAATACGCCCCCGCGCGGCATCGGCGACCGCACGGTGGAATGGCTGCGGGAAGCGGCGCGCGCCGCCGGCGGTTCGCTGTGGCAGGCCGCCCGGCAACTCCTCGCGGCGGGCGGGCTGAGCGGGCGGGCCGCCAACGCCGTGCGGAGTTTTTTGAACCTGATCGAGGCGTTGGACCACGACAGCCGCGGTCGACCGCTGCCCGAACGCGTGGCGCACGTGATCACGCACAGCGGTCTGGTGGCTATGTACGAACAATCGAAGACCGATAAAGGCGAGATGCGGGTGGAGAACCTGGAGGAACTGGTCAACGCCAGCGGCGATTTCACCGCCAACACCGATCCGGTCGTGGTCGGGGCCGACCCGGACGAGCCGGACTGGCTCAACGCCTTTCTCGCCCACGCCGTGCTGGAATCCGGTCAGGGCCAGGGGAGCGCCGGCGATGATTGCGTGCAGTTGATGACGCTGCACATGGCCAAGGGTCTGGAGTTTCCGGTGGTGTTTCTGGTCGGCCTGGAAGAGGGACTGTTTCCGCACGGCCGTTCGATGGCGGAAGCGCGTCAACTGGAAGAAGAACGGCGGCTAGCCTACGTCGGCGTCACCCGCGCCCGCCGGCAGTTGTATCTGAGCTACGCCGAGAAGCGCACCCTGTACGGCCGTGAGAACTATCCTTCGCCCTCGCGATTCGTCGGCGAGATTCCCGAGGAATTGATCCATAACGTGCGCGCGCGAGCGCAGCGCCGGGATAAAAGCCCGCCGCCGTCACGACCCGCGGCCCCGGTCGCCGCCGCGACGGCCCCCACCGGTTTACGGCCCCGGCAACGGGTGCGTCACCCCAAGTTCGGCGAGGGCGTGGTGCTGGAAGTCGAGGGCGCGGGCTACCATGCCCGGGCGCGCATCGATTTTCCCAAGGGCGGGGGTTCCAAGTGGCTGGTGGTCGCCTACGCGAAGTTGGAACCGCTGTGAGCGGTTAGCCGGCCGGTTTTTGTCTCGACCGCTCGCGCGTTGTTTGAGGAGATCGCTGAGGGGTTGCCGCCGCTGGCGGAAAACCCGCGGCGGCTCACCCAATGTTTGGCGTTTTTGATACGCGCATTAATTTTTGACTCTCTTGTTGCAAATAGTACACAATCACAGAGTTCAGATGTGGTATTTCTTTTTTAATCCCATTGCATCCATTGATTAGGGGAAAACTGATGACCATGAAAATCGCGAAAAGCGCCCTGGCGGCAGCCTTGACGGGTGGTCTGTTGCTGGGGACCGTCCAAGCCTATCAGGCGGGCGACTGGTTGCTCAGGGGCGGTATCTATGGCGTGTTTCCGAAATCCGACAACCTCACCCTCGGACCTGGTGCCAAGCTGGACGTGGATGATGGGTACAGCTTCGGTTTTAACATCACTTACATGGCGACGCCGAACATCGGCATCGAACTGCTGGCCGCCTGGCCGTTCAGTCACGATATCAGCCTCTCGGGTGCCGGCAAGGTCGGCGAAACCAAGCACCTGCCGCCGACGCTCAGCGTGCAGTATCACTTCGTGCCGACCAGCAACATCCGTCCCTATGCCGGTCTGGGGTTGAATTTCACGACGTTCTTCGATACGGACGCCAAAGGTGCCCTGCGGGGCCAAAGCCTGAAGCTGGAGAATTCCTGGGGCGTGGCCGTGCAGTTGGGCATCGATATCGACGTGGCCCCCAACTGGTTCATCAACGCCGACCTGCGCTACATCGACATCGAATCCGATGCCAAGTTGAATGGGGTCAAGATCGGCACCGTGGAGATCGACCCTTGGGTGCTTGGTCTCACCCTTGGCACTCGCTTTTAAGCGTCGGTCCTGACGGCCCGCCCCCTCGGAATTTCCTCCCCTTCGTGGGGGAGGGCCGGGCAGGCGCGAACGGTTCCGTCTCGTTCAAACCCGTTCGGGATACCCCAACGCCTGCAGCGCCTCCCGCAGTTCCGTTCTGAGATCACTTTCGACTTCCACGGTGACCCGGCCGGTCGGTACGTCCACCCGCACCTCCCGAACCTGGACATTCTGGCGCAGACCGGTCTGAATCGCGCTGGCGCAGCCACCACATTTGACGTTCTGAACGCTGAATTCAAGTTGCATGCTGACCTTACTCCCGAGTGTTCGAACCTTGAAGGATGCTCTTGCGGCGTCCGCTAGAATACATCGGCGTTCGGCCCGGTCGCCAGTGCGACCGCAGCCCGGCTATTCGCTCCGATACATCGCGATTTGCAGCACGTTCCGGTTCTCTTCGCGATGGTAGGCGACCTGGCTCACCAGGCTCTTGATCAGCAGGATGCCGAGGCCACCCGGCGTGCGTTGGTCGAGTTCGAGCGTTGTATCGGGAGCGGACTGAGCCAGTGGATCGAACGGCGGTCCTTCGTCGGCGATTTCCACCAGCAACCCCTTCGGCTGGACCGCCACCCGGCAGCGCACCGCGCCGGCCTGCGCCTGGCCGACGTAGGCATAACTAAACACGTTGACCAGGGCCTCTTCCACCGCCAGTTCCAGCCGAGAGATCCGGGCCTCGGCCACGCCGGCGGCCTCGGCCGTCCGGCGCACATGAGCGAGAAACGCGGGCAGGTGATCCAGTTCGGCGGGCAGACACAGGGTGGCTTCCTGAATGGCGGGACTTTCGGGAGTCATGGTGATTGCGCCTTTACCGAGGCGGCGGTATCCCCGATTCGCGCCACGGCCAGCAGGGTTAAATCGTCGCTGGGTTCGGCCGCCTGGACGTGCGCGGCCACCGCCGCGACGACCGTTTCCACTAGCCGGAGCGGGGTCGCGGTTCCCGCCAACCGGCTAGCTTGCAGCAGGCGATCCGTGCCGAAGCATTCCCCGGCGGCGTTCATCGCCTCGGTCACGCCATCGGTATAAAGCAGCAGAATATCCCCCGGCGCCAGCCGCAACACCGTCGTGGCGTAACGGTAATCCGGTTCCACCCCCAACACCAGCCCCGGCGCCACGACCATGAACTCAGGGTTGCCCGCGGCGCGCACGACCAGCGGCGGATTATGCCCGGCGTTGCTGAAGGTCAACTCGCCCGATTCCGGCGCCAGGGTGGCGGCGAACAGGGTCACGAACAGCAGTTCTTCATTGACCGCGCAAAGCTCGCGATTGACTCGCCCCAGTACCTCCGCAGGGTCCGGCACGGTCGCGGCCACCGCTTTGATCAACGTGGTGGTCACCGCCATCATCAGGGCGGCGGGCACGCTCTTGCCGGCTACATCGCCGATGCTCAAAAACCATCGACCATCCGCCAGCCAGAAACATTGATACAAATCCCCGCCCACCTCGCGCGCCGGCTGGAAATGGGTGGCGACCGCCAACCCACCGGTACCGGCCAGCGCGACCAGGTCGCGGGGCAACACGCTGGCCTGGATGGACCGGGCGATTTGCAGCTCGCCGTCGAGCCGCGCCTGGGCGGCCCGGGTTTCGGCCAGAATTTCCAGTTGCCGGCGCAGCGACTGGCGCATTTCCGCGAACGACTGGGTCAATACCCCCACTTCGTCGTTGGCGCGCGGCTCCGGAATCGGCGCCTCGAGATCGCCGGCCGCGATCGCCGCGCTTTTTTCGGTCAACACCAGCAAGGGGCGCGTGAAGCGGCGGACGATCAGCACGATCAGCGCCAGCAGCAACAGCAGGCCGCCGCCGCCGATCAGGAGCACTTCTCCAGCCAGTTGTTCGAGATTGGCGAACAGTTCGGCGTCGGCGAGTACGATGCCGACCGACCAGCCCGTGTCGGGTAGCGGGGTGAAATACAGATGCGCCGGCGCGTTCAGATAAAGGCTGCGCAACGCCCCGAAACCGGTTTCGCCCCGGATCATGCGCGCGCCGATGTCCGCCAAATTCCGCTCTCCCGAGCGATCCGCCAGCGTAAAAAAGGTCTCTTTCATCACGTACCGCGCCTCGGGATGCGCCAGATACCGCCCTTCGCCGGACAGGAGGAAGACATAGCCGCTGTGAAAAAGGCGCAGTCGGTCGACCACCGCCGCCAGATCGCGCAGCGCCAGTCTGGCGCTGACCGTAACCGTCCGGACGGAGTCCGGCTGGGCGACCGGCAGGGTGTAAACGGCGATAAAACCGGTTTCATCCGAATCCACGCTCCAGAATGGACCCGACGAGGGGTGGGGAGCGGCACCGGCGATGGCGGCTGCGTTGGCGTTCGCCAGGTCCGTCGCCGCGCAGGTGACTTGGGTGGCGCGGGCGTATCGGCAATCCAGAACTTGCCCGGTCGGCGCGTCGGCCTTCTCGCCGAAACGAATCACGACCGTCGCGCCCAACCCATAAGAACTGTCCATGATGGCGTCCACCGCCGCCCCACGCAGGACCTCGAGGTCCGCTTCCCGCTCGGCCGCCTGCGCCAGTTCGGTCGCAATCGCCGCGACATCGGCCAACACGCCTTGCAGTTGACCGGTGATCGCCCCGCTCAGCCCGGCAATGGTCTCGCCGACGCCGTCCAACAGGTGCCGGCGCGATTCCCGATAGTCGTAGTAAAACGCCGCGGAAAACACCAGCGCCGCCGCGCTCAGCAGCGCCAGCGACAACCGACCCGCCAAGCCGAAGCGAACCCGACGGCGCGGCTGGGCCATCGAACTTGGGGCGGCCTGATCGGCGCTGGGTCGTTCTTCCTCGGCAGCCAAGGGTTCATCCGGAACCTTCATCTACGATCCGCTCATTTAGCGATTACTGTTGGCCGCAATACCAGTAAGTCGGGTAGTCCGGGTTCAACGGTTCGATAATGAGATTGGCGCCCCGCAATTTTCCAATCTGTCGCGCCACCTCGTTGTCGAAAGGGAAGTCAGGTCGCGTCCCGGACGCCGTTCCCCAGTAGCCGAACCCTTGATCCAAACGGACCAGCCAATATTCGCCGTTGCTCCAGGCCAATGCGAGTTCCCGAGCATGGGGCAACTCGCGGGAAGTCGCCTCATGCCACGCGAATGCCGGCCAGCTTTCCTGGAACCACTGCTCGACCACCTGCCGGCGGTCGTTGCCGTCCCGCCAGTCATGGAATATCCGTCGGGGTTGTTCGGTTCCCGGGCGCTCCAGTTTGGCGGTTTCTATCCGCACTTCGGTCCTCGGTGTCAAACCGCCGGAAGTGCGGGTCAATCCCTGTAAAAACCCATGAAGCAGCAGCAGGGCAAGCGGCGAGCGCAAGTAGCGGTCGGTGTAGCACACGGACTTCAGTGGCGTGGCGGTATGCAGATGCTCGGCCATGCCGGGTGCCAGATGCTCCAGCAATGTCCAGGCCCGTTCGCCAAAGGTCGCCGATGGACCATCGAGTTCGTGAGTAATGGACAGGGCGATCAAGCCCGGTGCAACTTGGTGCAGGTCGGATGGGGCGAGTCGTTGCCATGGATCGGGCAAGGGTGTCAGGGGTTCGGGTTCGGTTACGCGCACGAAGGGACCGCCATATTCCCCGCCACCCCAGCCGGGTCGAGGAATGAGCGCGGCAGGTTCACGCGCTGCCCAACGCACCCGTCGATCCGTGCTCCCCAGCTCCAGAATCAGCGGCAAATTCGAGGTTACCACCGGATTCGCATCGAGAATCCGATACAGATCGGCGCCGGTGTAAGCGGCCAGCGCCGCCAGTTCATCGCGCTGGCTGGCGCTCAGCGCTTCCAAAGTGGCTGTCGAAGCCATCAGGCACATGTGGGTTCCGGCTTGCTTCCATCGCGCCAGTTCGTCGCGCAAACGCCAGGCCAGCGGTTCCCAATCCTGCGCCTCGCCGCCCAGATAAACACGCAATTCGGTTGCGTTCAACGTCTGCCCTGCGCGGTTCAGCGCCAAGACCAGCGGCTCCATTTCCAGTTGGCTGTTGGCTCCGAAGGCCCGTAGCTCTTCTGGTAATTCCAGCGCAGCCAGGAAATCAGCGGTCAGCAGATCCATGGCGTCGCGGCGATTGAGATGCTCCCGGTGATGTTGGGTGTCATGGGTCAGCAGGCAACTTTGACAGGCGGCGTCACAGTCGCGTGGACATTCCAGCGCTTGGCGGGCTTGCCGCAGCAACTCGGGGAGCCGAGCGGCGATCTGGCTGACATAGCCCGCGCCGCCGGTCGCCGTATCATAGAGGTAGAGGGAGTAGGCCGCTTGATCGTCGGTATCTCGCCGCTGTTCGGCCGCCGACACGCCGACTTCAGCTTCCTCAATGCCCAGATGCAGGCATAAGGCGCGGCGTAGGGCTACGGCGAGGGTGTAAGCCGTGGTCTGGTCAATAGGCTTGCCTGTGAGATCGGACGGTTGCAATTCAAAGACTTCAGTGTATGTCACTACCCCCAACCGCACTCCGCGTTGGATCGCCCAACTGGCTTCTTGATTGCCGGGACAGATTTGCTCCCGGTCGTTGAGGCGCCCGCCACGCAGGCGTTTGTGAGTCAATGGTTTTTGCCTTTCAACGTTCTCGGCAAACGTCGAGGGTAGCCGTCCTTCGGGGAGCGTTGAGTCGGGTAGCATTGAGTCAGCCCGCCCGCAACGCAGACACAGCGCATAGCCTTTACCATGGAGTCCGTCGCTGTAGTGGAACAGAGACCCTTGGACAGTCGTCCGGTAGCGCCCCAAAACCGTTTTTGGCAACGGCATCCAATCCACGCCATCCAGCGAGATGAGCGGATTGCGTACCGGGATGTACTGCGGCAGGGTGATGTCGTTGTGAGGCTTGTCGCGAAGATCGACGGCAAAGCCGGCCGGTTGGATGAAGCGATAGCGATTGAAACTGCTGAGACCAACCGCACCACAACTTGGACAACGCTCGGGCTTAGTGATCCGGGTACCATTGTGGCCGCACTTTCGGCAGCGCCAGACCCAGCGCAAATTCTGGATTTCCGGCTCTGCTTCAATCTCAGCGGGGATTTGCCAGTTTAGCGTTACACCGCCGCTGTGATAAACCCGCCCGTCCAGCACGGTATCCGTGCCGGGCGCATAGTCGCGGATCGCGATAGAGAGATGGCGGCTCGGATAGCCGGCCCGACGTGAACGGTTATCCTCGCGCTCGTTGCCGCTGTTTTTCTTCTTCCCAGCCAAGTCTTCCATCGTCGTGGTGACGAACGGCACGACATCAGTGGGAAAACCGTAGCCGGGCAAAAAACCCAAATTGGCCAGTTCACTCAGTAGATATTCACCGCGCAGTCGCTGCAACTGAATCGCAACGGCCTGTTCGGGCTTGCTGTTGCCCTCGCGGGTCGCAACGATCTTCTGCTGATCCAGCAGGGCGTCCAGCTCGCGCCGCCAGCGTTCGGCAACCCGGCGCATGGCTTGCGCGGTGCGGGCCAGCAGGTAGGCGGCGGACCGGCCCGCCAACACGGTGCGATGGGTCAGGGCGGCCAACCCCTCGGCCATCAGTCCGATGGATTGCTCATCCTCGCACCAAGCGGCGAAGCGATCGCCGGGCGCCGAAGTTTCCGCATCGTTGGATTCAAGGAACCAGCCGGTGTGCAGGCGGCGAATATCGGGCGCACGGTCGCGCAAAAAAGCAGCCAGCGCCAAGGCGTTGAGGTGGCGTTGCACGATGGGTTCGCTTTGCAGGGCGACGCGCGGCAGACCGAGCCGGCTGACGAACGGCCAGAGCGGGTTTTGGAACACGGCTTCGCCTTGGGGCGTGGCCTTGCAAAGCGTGAAACTAAGGGCGGCGGTTTCGCCCCGGCGTCCGGCCCGCCCGGCCCGTTGCAGGAAGTTGGCCGGGTGCGGTGGGACATTGTTCATGGCGACGGCGGTCAAGCCGCCGATGTCCACCCCCATTTCCATCGTGGTGGAACAGCTTAACAGGTTGATCTGACCCGCCTTGAATGCGGTTTCACGGCGGGTCAGATTTGCGCCGGCAATTTGCGCCGAGTGCTCCATGACGCGAATGTAGCGGCGATGTCGGGCCAGTCGGTCACTGAGGTCGGGCCAGGCGCCCAATGCCCGTAATGCGCGGACCTGTGGATCGGATTCCAGCCAGTGATCAGCTTCTCCAGGATCGCGGCCCAGCCAGAACGGATGCGGAACGCGAGGCATTTCGACCCGGTGGCATTGCGTCAGGGCGTCGGGTGCGGGTAGTGCCGGTAGATAGGGCGTGGTCTCGCGGAACACGACGGGCAGCAGGCGGCGGGTCATCGGGCAGAACCAGGCTTCGCGTACCTCGGTCAGCACAGCCTGCTCTTCCAGTTCCAATTGAAAACCGTTTTCGGTTTGGGAGAGCAAGGGGCGGATGCCATCCCAGAGGGCGATGAGCATTTCCTCCAATTGGCCGCGCTGCTCCGCATCGTCGATATCCAGGCGGAACACATGACCGAGCAGGCGGATCAAGCGATTGCGCTTGGCCCAGCGGGAATAGGCTGAAGGCCAAGTGCGTTGGATCTTCCGATTGGCGACTGACGCGCCGGGTGTCAGCAGAAAATTAGGCCAGCCGGGATAACCAAGCCAACGAGTCACATCCGGCGGTGCCTGGACGGTCGGTTTTCCGCTGCGCAGAAAGTAATCGACTGCGACTTGCAACAATGCCCGCCACTCTTCCGGTTTGACGCCGCGCTGCTTCATCACCGCCGGCGGGTCAGCCTTTTCCAAAGCCGGATAGCACAATTGCGCCAGTCCCAAGCCCTCCAGTGAAAACTGCCGTCTGGGGCGCAGGAAGAATTCTCGTAACAGGCAGAGCTTGACCAATAAACGGTCAGATAACAGGCCGAAGGTCAGTTCCTTGAGCGCCGGCAACAACCAGCGATGGAAGTCGTCGGCACCGAGTAACTTGTTCTCTGCTGCTTCCCACGTCAGGCGGCCCAGCGGCGGCGTTTCCAGTTTCGTCAGTTCCTGGCGCTTTTGTTCCAACAAACCGCGCAAAGCCGGGTTAGCGGGAGCTAGCGGCTCCAATGCCTTGATTTCCGATTGAATCTTTTTGACTTGTGCGGAGTCGGCAGGCTGGGCGCTGGCAATCAGGGAGTGGTAAAGCAAACTTCGCACATAATCGCGTTCGCTTTCCTGTTGCAACTTGGCGGCGAAACGGGCGGTGCCTTGGCGGCTGTCGGTAAAAGTGATCAGTCGTCGGCCATCGAGCGGTCGGGGTTCCTGTCCATCAGTCAGCGTTGGCATGGCTTCAAGCAACGTCGGGATGGCGACGCCCAGCAGAAACGGCGCTCCAACCCGCACCGGTCGGAACAGCGCTCGCTCGCGCTCTCGATCCCCGCAAACCGCGCATTCCAAACCCTTCTCACCAGGGAACCGCAAATGCACGGGAATGCCGGTCAGCCCTGACGAGTCGAGTCGCCCGTCCGTAGCCAGGATCCAATTTCGCTGCGTGGCGTGATCGACTCGGGTCAACAGTCGCGGTTGTTGCATCGTTGGCGCGCTGGGCGACGTGGCACTTTCCTCACCCTCGTCGTCGGTTATGGGTTCCAGTTCCTGCTGAAACTCGTCCTCGTTCAGATCGTACTCACGTGGAACCAGCCAGTCGTGACCATTCTTATGCTTTTCAGCGGCGGCCAGATATTCAGCTCCGCATTCCCCGCACTGCACCAATTCAAAAACCGGAGTTCCGCAATGCCGGCAATGCTCGCGCCGCTCCAGAAACACCGCGCCGAACGGCCAGGCCGGTTGATCCAGCGCCGTGTTGATTCGCCCCGAACACGCGCTGTTGGCGCAGGCCCACAAACCGCTGACGGTGCGCTGGAACAGATGGCCGCGCAACGGCAGGAAGGGTTCATTCTGAGCGTTGACCGCCTGGGTGCAGAGATCGAGCCATTGCAAAGTCTCCCTGCGGGCAGAGGCATCCTGGCGATTCAGGAGCGTTTGGGCCAGTTCGCTCAACCGGCTGGCTCGCTCCACCAGCCGGGCGCGCAACTCGCGCATCCGCCCGTTGCCCGCCAAGGCGATGAAGCGTTCCTGTGATGATCGTGTGCGCAGCGTTTCCAGATCAGGACAAGGCAACTTGCCGTTAAGCAACGCTTCCGGCAACGCGGGAATTTCCCGGTGGCCTTCGATGACCCGGACCCGATCCACCGATACACCGGCCACGTCCGCGAGAAATTCGGCCAATTGCCGGCGGGCGGTTTCGCTGGCTTCACCGAGCGTGGCCGAGGTGGCGATGAAACGCACTTCTCCGGGGCGACAACCGAACGTATGCAGAACCCGCCGCAGCAACAGGGTCAGTTCCGCCGCCTGCGAACCAACGTAGGTGTGCGCTTCGTCAATCACGATCCAGCGTAACAGTCCCTGCGACTGTTCGATAATCGGTCGGTCCTCATTGCGCACCAGCAGGTACTCCAGCATGGTCGCATTGGTGACCAGCAACGGCGACGGATTCGCGCGCAACGTCCGGCGGTCGGCTACTTCACATTGCCAGTCGCTTTTGGCCTGCTCCGGCGTGTCACCGTTGTAGAGACAGAAGCGGATACCGCCGTTGAAGGGTTCCGACCAGGCGACCAGCCGATCCTTCTGGCTCTTGATCAGCGCATTGAGCGGATAGAGAAACAGCGCCCTGACTCCGGTCAGCGGTGCGTTCTGGCGCTGTTCGAGTTCCACCGCCAGATCGTTGAGAATCGGGATCAGGAAGCATTCGGTTTTACCGGAACCGGTGCCGCTGGTGACCAGAATCGAGCGCGGCGGCTGACTTTGAATCAGGGTTTGCCAGGCTTCTAGTTGATGACGGTAGGGCCGTCGCCGGGCGGGAAAGCTGTAATCCTCGCTCAACCCCTTTTTTTGCGGTTCGCGCAAGGCCCGAATCAGATCGGGATGCAGCAGTTTCCCTTCCAGGCCGCCCAAGGTTCGTTCCGCCGGTTGCCAGCCGAAGCTGGCCTCGAAAACCGGATCGGCCAGAAATGCGCCCGGTGTTCCCGCCTCCCGATCAAACAGGGTGCGCAGGTACTCGCGCAGGGCATCGTTGCGGAAACCGCACAAACCCAGCACAGCGCGAGTGGCGCGGCGGCCCAGTTGCTCGACCAGCGTGTCGTAAAATTGCGTGCGTTCCATGGTTCAGGCTTCCAGCGGTCGTTGCGCAAGGCCCAGGGTCAATGCGATGGCGTAGACACTATCAAACCACTCCCGGTCAAAAGCGCGCAGCAGGCGCAGCTCGTAGATCAATCGCTCGCTGGGAGCGATACCGTTCAGGCTCAGATGCGCGGTGACGAAGGGCGCGCACCGCACTGGCTGGTAAAAGGGATCGAGATGGACGTAACGGTATTCTGGAGCGATGTCCTGTTGCCGACTCATTATTTCGAAGCTTTCTGGCCATTTTTCGCCGGATACATGCCGTCCCTGAAGTTCCTGCTCCATCAATACAATCTGCTGTTCCAAACATGACGGATAGCAGCGCGCCATACTCAGTTCGCTGCCTTTCAGCGGCTGTTCGGGAAATAACAATTCCTGAAGCCAGTCGCACAACGGTCGCCAATAAGCGCGGCGGTTGGTGGCACGTTTCCGAAAATTTTGAAACCAGCCAAAAACCATCTCCGCGCCCCCCTCCATTTCGGCCAATGTAGCCTGAAGTCCTCCGAAATAGGCGGTTGCCGCCTCCCGCCAGTCGTTGACCGCCAGCAAAATCCATAAAAATGGCATTTGCCGGGAGAGCGACCAAACCGGATCAAAGGTTTCATCATCGGCCTTGAATACGGCGAGCGCCAACGTGCGCGGATGCGTCGGTAACCGGCGCAACATATCCAGCGAGCTGGGCGGAAATTCACTCGCTAATCGCACGTAGTCGAACAATAACAGCCAGTCGGGATGATCGGGATTTTGTCCCAATGCTTCGAGCACGGCGTTTAGCCGTTGGTCCCGTTGTTCGGGATCGGATTCCCGGATCGCCCCAGCCAGTACCCCATACTCATCTTCAGTAGGCGTGTCGTTGGTGGTGACGACCCACAGCAGTGGGCGAAACCGCGTCCAATCGCCATCTCGTCCCACCACCCACCAAGGGCCAGGATCGAGATCAGGGGGCACTTCCCAACAAGCCGTCTGGTTCGGGCTGGCCTGCGGGACGACAGGTGGATCTGCGGGCGCCCAGAGCCGAATCATCTGCAACTGGACGCGCGTCTTCCATGCTGGGCCAAGGCGGGCCAGGGACTCTTCGGGAATGCATACCAAGCCTGCCGCGCGGTTTGGTTCGATCACCACATCAAACCGGGACACTCGTATTCTTGCGAGCCGTTCCCCTTGAGTGGTCTCGACGATCAACCGCACTTGAGCATCCAAATCGCGGCTGCTGGCCAACAGGGAAACGATACGATCCTGCCAGGGAAGCAGCGAAGCTTCGAGGCGCTCTTGTTCGAGGGGTGGCAGCCTTTCGTGAAATCTCTGGCGAAATTGCCCCGTGCTTTCATTTCCGCGAGCAATCAATTCGCCTTCCAGCCAGAATTGACAGCTACTGGCCGGATCCTGAACAAACAGGCGCAGACCGCCCAGTCGATCCATGGGGATCCAATCATCGTTGGGTAACGGCTGTCCTGCCAGTTGAAAAAACGCGCCTCGCTGGGGGTAGGGAAGAACCAACGCAATCGGTTGTGATTCAAGCCAATTCAGCAACAGGGTCAGCGGCGGCGGTAAGACGCCCGGCAAGGACGGGCATACGATTCGCGCCCGATCCTCGGCAAGGCTGACAGAGACGCCAGAGGGACTATCCGGGCCAATCCGCACTTCGGCACCCGCCAGTTCGGTCAATCGCACGACGCCGGCCTGATTTCCAGTGCCGATATCGGTCTCGATGCAAAAATTGCGCGGCGCTACATCAACTTTTCGCCGGCAACGCTCCGCGCCGATGGCGTCGATCAGTCGCAACCAGATTTGCCCGTGCCCCGCTTCGTGGATTTCCCGCCAAGGCGCGCTGTCGCCGACCGGCCGCCATTGAATGCGCCCGGCTGTAGGTTGCCGCCGCCCTTCCCGGTCCAGCGTCTGGATCTGCGGCAGGCCGCAATACAGCAGACGTTGCTGGAGCGCTGGTGCGACCTCATGACCGATAACGACAAAAGTTTCCTCGGACTCACTCTCGGCCCGGCAGACGATTCGGTAGCGATCCTGTTGCAAGGTCAGCAGTTCAATCTCACCGCTGACCCGGTACACCACTCGATTGAGTTCGGCGATGGTTCCCAAGTCTTCGCAAACGCCCGCCACCTCTCGCGGAATGAGTTCCGGCGCGGCCAACACCCAAGCCTGTTCCAACCGGGTGCGGGCTGAACCTTCAGTCAACCATTCCCTTTCTCCCCCTGTCCCCCGCTCGACGAATACCCAGGGAGAATCGCCCCAGGGTTCGCTATCCCGCACCATCAGGCGGTATTCCTGTTGGCCGTCGTGCAGGATCAACCGGTGAGGTTGCCCGACTGCCGCGCCGGTGAGTACTACCCCGTCATGCCGCAACCATTCCCGACGGTACACGGCGGATTTGCCCTCGCCTTGGACCCGTGTCAGCCAGGCCATGACCTCGGTGCCGGCGGGCGTGCGCAGCAGCAGGTGCCAGCGGGGGCGATCCGCTGCCGAAAAGCCGGTCCATTCGGCGATCTGTTCGCCGGTCGGACGTTCCGGCAATTCCAGATAACTTTCCACTCGCCAGCCTGTGGTGGTTTCGCGGAGTCGTCCTCGCCAGCGCAGGCGGGCGCTGGACTCGCGGTTCAGTTCCCCCAAGCGCCGCACCAGGCCCGTCAAGAGCGTCTCGGCGACCTGATCTTCCAGTCGCAACGGCAAATCGCGCCGCCAATCAGGCACTTTTTGATCGAGGGTCGCAATGGGATCAGTAGACTCTCCGATCCGGGATTGCAGTTCGCCAATTTTGGCAATGAGTGTGGCGGCGAGGTGAAATACCGGCTCATGGCGCAAGCTGCGGGGCAAACGGTGAGCCTGCTGCCGGGCGATGGTCTCGGCGACGGTAATGCCGCCTTGACCCGCCCGGTAATAATTGTCGAGAAGGTTACGGAAGAACTGGGTCAGATACGCGTTCTCCCTTTGCAACAACCGCAGTGGCAGACCCCCTTCGCAGGCGATGGTCACCAAAAACCGCCGACTGCCGTCCTTGCCTCGCAACAGGGAGCATCCCCACCACTTCAGGCCCTTCACCACCCACTCGGCGATCTGTTGCTGGGGTGGTGTTTCCAACCCAAGTGGTCTGAAGATCGTTTCCCAAGCCCAGGGACCTTCGGCATGTTCCCGGCGGAAGGTCTCGGCGGCGTACAGACAGAAGATCGGAGCAAAGCGCGAGGCCAGCTTGCCCTGTGAGTCCCAAAGGAATATCTGATGGAAGTGGTCCCGCAAATTTACGTAGGTGACATCCCTCATTTTGTACGCATACAACGGACGGCCGTCCGGCTCGGTCTGGCGAGTGTGAGCAAAGAGAAATTTTGTTAGCCAGTTCATCGGTCTTTCTTCGCGGGTTGTCTTCTACGGATATGCACGAAGGATTTCTGATGGGGTAGGTGCTAAGTACCGAAATTGTTACTAACCCATTGTAGCTCATGAACGGGGCATCAAAAGACTGGTGAGTCCTCTTGATGATTCCACGAAGGCGACTACAGTACTGTTGAAAATTTCAACAATACCGTGGAGAGTCGCCCATGGCTACCGTCAACTTTAGCGTCCCCGAAGCCGTCAAGCAGGCTTTCAACGAAACTTTCAAGAATCAAAACAAGAGCGCCATCATCGCCGATCTGATGAGCGAAGCCGTCGAGCGCGCCCAACACCAGCAGCGGCATCGTGCGGCGATTGATCGCATTCTGGAACGGCGCAAGCACGCCCCATCCATGACCGATGAGGAATTGCGCGCGGCCCGCGAAGAAGGACGCTCGTGATCCGCTGCGTGGTGGATGCCAGCGTGTTTCCAGCGCCAGTGCGGCTAAGTTTCACAATCATCCTGACTACTGGAGCAAACGCCCAGCCAGTTCCATATAATCCGCAAACTTGTCATCTACCGAAATCAGAGTGGCATCGTGCGCCAGCGCGGTAGCGATAATCAGCCGATCCTGGGGATCGCGATGGTGTTCGGGGAGGCGAACGGCGAGACGGGCGATACGCGGCGTGATCGGCAGCAGCATAATGCCTGAACCCTCCAGAGCTTTGTCGAACCATTCATCTTCGGGATCGGGCAATTCGATCCGGCCGTGGCGTGTCAGCCAGGCCACTTCAAAACAGGAAATAGCGGATACGCCCACCTGCTCCGTGCGGTCCAGGCGGGCGGTCCATGCAGGTTTGATGCGGTCCTGATCCTGGTTGATCCACCACAGCCAGATGTGGGTATCGAGGACGATCATCGCGGTAAATCCCAGTCCGTTTCGGGAACGCTGTTGAGAGTATCGCCATGGATTTTGATTCGACCGGCGATGTCGGGATGAGGGCGGCGATGAACGGGCGCAGGGTCATCCACGGTCAGAACAATGATTTCGACACGGTGATTGTTGAAACTGTCGGGCAGTTCGATCAGCACCCGCCGATCTTTGACTTGTTCGAATAAACGTTCTACTTGCATGACAAGACTCCTGTTCGGTTCGACGACCTGGATGTGGCGTCTGTTCCGCCGCGACGGACTCGAAGGCGTCTACAATGTTGTTGAGATGACTAACAATACCGTGGAGATTGGTCCATGGCTACCGTCAATTTCAGCATCCCCAAGGCGGTCGAGCAGGCGCAATCTTCCGGTCGAATCGTGCTGTTGAGCGATCTCGCTCTGCCCCATCCGCCATGAAGCCAGCCGATCGAGACCATCCTTGCAGACGCTGCTCCCCACCCATCCCAAGGAAAAAGACCGCCGAATGCCGCCTTCCGCCATGGTTCCCACGCCCGCAACTGGCTGGCAAGCCCGCCTGACCCTCGGCTTTCAGCGCCAGCACGCCCGCACGATTCTGGGATCATGCGCGCATCACGGCCCGTTGCGGGTGCAGCGGCCGTTTTATCCCGAGGGTGACGAAATCTGCCATGTCGCTCTCCTGCATCCCCCCGGCGGCGTGGTCGGCGGCGATGAACTGCGCATCGACGTAACGCTCCACTCCGACGCCCGCGCGCTCGTCACCACCCCGGCGGCCGGCAAGTTCTACCGCAGCGCCGGCCCGCGCGCCCGGCAAATCCAGCGCCTGCGGGTCGCCGCCGGCGCCGCGCTGGAATGGCTGCCGCAGGAGAACATCGTCTACAGCGGCGCCCGAGTCCACGCCGGCACCCACGTCGAACTCCAGGGCGACGCCCGCTTCATCGGCTGGGAAATTCTCTGCCTGGGCCGGCCGGCGGCGGGAGAACGGTTCGCGACCGGCGACTATCGGCAGGATTTCGAACTGTGGCGCGACGGCGAGCCGCTGTATCTCGAACACGGTCGTTATCCGGGTGGCGATGTCATCCTTGATGCCCGCTGGGGCTTGCAGAGCCAGCCGGTGAGCGCTACGTTAGCCTGCGTCGGCGCGCCGCCGGATGGGGTCGCCGCCATCCGCGCCGAGTGGGAGGCATTCACCGACCCCACCGCTCCCCGGCCAGCAGAACAGAGCGAAGAACGGGCGACCGCGACGCAACTGGACGGCGTGCTGGTCTGCCGTTATCTGGGAACCTCGACGGCGCGCGCCCGGCGGTTTTTTACCTCGGCGTGGAGCGTGCTGCGACCGAAGGTGCTCGGTCGGCCGCCCTGCCCCTCCCGCTTCTGGAATACTTGAACTCGACCCCCCACCGCGAGAAGAATCCCATGGAGCTATCGCCCCGCGAAAAAGACAAGCTGCTGCTGTTCACCGCCGGCCTGGTGGCGGAACGGCGCAAGGCCAAGGGCCTGAAACTTAATTACCCCGAAGCCGTCGCCTATCTCTCCTGCGCCCTGCTGGAAGGCGCGCGGGAAGGCCGAAGCTTGGCGGAGTTGATGAGTTTTGGCCGGACCCTGTTGACCCGCGACGAGGTCATGGAGGGGGTTCCCGAAATGATCCCCGAGGTCCAGATCGAGGCCACCTTTCCGGACGGCACCAAGCTGGTCACCGTGCATCACCCGATTCCCTGAGGAGCGCTCATCATGATTCCCGGCGAAATCGTCACCCTCGACGGTGACCTCGAACTCAACGTCGGCCGCCGTGTGGTGCGACTGACCGTGGCCAACACCGGCGACCGCCCCATCCAGGTCGGCTCGCATTATCATTTTGCCGAAACCAATCCCGCGCTGCGGTTCGACCGGGCGCTGGCGCGCGGCGGTCGGCTCGATATTCCCGCCGGCACCGCCGTGCGTTTCGAGCCGGGCCAGGAACGCGAGGTGGAACTGATCGACTACGCCGGCGCGCGGGAAGTGTACGGCTTCCGCGCCGAGGTGATGGGACCGCTGGAGACGACGCCATGAGCCGCATCGACCGCCGCGCCTATGCGGATATGTATGGACCCACCACCGGCGACCGGGTCCGGCTGGGCGATACCGAACTGTGGATCGCGGTCGAGCGCGACCACACGATTTACGGCGAGGAAGTGAAATTCGGCGGTGGCAAGGTGATCCGCGACGGCATGGGCCAGTCGCAGCGCACGCAGGCCGAAGGTGCCGTGGACGCGGTCATCACCAATGCCCTGATCGTCGATCACTGGGGCATTGTCAAGGCCGACATCGGCATCAAGGACGGACGCATCAGCGGCATCGGCAAGGCCGGCAATCCCGACGTGCAACCGGGGGTCAACATCATCATCGGTCCCGGCACCGAGGCCATCGCCGGCGAAGGGTTGATCGCCACCGCCGGCGGCATCGACAGCCACATTCATTTCATCTGCCCCCAGCAGGTCGAAGAAGCGCTGATGTCGGGCGTGACCACGATGATCGGCGGCGGTACCGGTCCCGCCACCGGCACCAACGCGACCACCTGCACGCCCGGTCCCTGGAATCTGCGGCGGATGTTGCAAGCCGCCGAAGGCTTGCCGATGAATCTCGGCTTTCTCGGCAAGGGCAACGCCAGCCGTCCGGCGGCGCTGGAGGAACAGCTTGAAGCCGGCGCGATGGGGCTGAAACTGCATGAAGACTGGGGCACCACGCCGGCCGCGATCGACAACTGCCTGAACGTCGCCGAACGCTACGACGTGCAAGTGGCGATTCATACCGATACGCTGAATGAATCCGGGTTCGTCGAGGATACCCTGGCGGCCTTCAAGGGCCGGGCGATCCACACCTATCACACCGAAGGCGCGGGCGGCGGCCATGCTCCCGACATCATCCGCGCCTGCGGTGAACCGAACGTGCTGCCTTCCTCCACCAATCCCACCCGGCCCTATACCGTCAACACGGTGGACGAGCATCTGGACATGCTGATGGTCTGCCACCATCTCGACCCCGGCATTCCCGAGGACGTGGCCTTTGCCGATTCGCGCATCCGCCGCGAGACCATTGCCGCCGAGGACATCTTGCACGATCTGGGCGCGTTCTCGATGATCGCCTCCGACTCGCAGGCCATGGGCCGGGTCGGCGAGGTCATCACCCGCACCTGGCAGACCGCGCATAAGATGAAGGTGCAGCGGGGCCATCTCCCGCCGCCCTCGCCTCCCTCACCCCCTACCCCTCTCCCAGAGGGAGAGGGGAGTCAGGGTGCCGACAACTTTCGGGTCAAACGCTACATCGCCAAGTACACCATCAACCCCGCCATCACCCACGGCATCGGTCACTGGGTCGGGTCGCTGGAAGCGGGCAAGCTGGCCGATATCGTGCTGTGGCGACCGGCGTTCTTCGGGGTCAAACCGTCCCTGATCATCAAGGGCGGTTTCATCGTCGCCGCGCCGATGGGCGACCCCAACGCCTCGATTCCCACCCCGCAACCGGTCCATTACCGGCCGATGTTCGGCGCTTTCGGCGGCGCGCTGGCGGCCACCTGTCTGACCTTCACGTCCCAGGCGGCGCTCGACGGCGGTGCCTTGGATCACCTGGGCCTGCAACGGACGCTGACGGCGGCGCGCGACACCCGCGCCCTCCGCAAACAACACTTGATCCACAACGATGCCTTGCCTCACATCGAGGTGGACCCACAAACCTATGAAGTCCGCGCGGACGGCGTACTCCTCACCTGCGAACCCGCCACGGTGCTGCCGCTGGCGCAACGCTATTTTCTATTTTGACGTCCCGATCGAGGTCGCCGATGGACACTCCCAAAATCTCTGAATCCTCCGAATCCTCCGAGCCGGTCGAACTGCAAATCGTCGAGCGGTTGAGCGAAACCCTCCCGGCGCAGGCGACTCTCACCCTGCCGTTCGAAGCGCGGCGCAAAAGCCGGTTGCGCACCCGGCTGGACAACGGCGCGGACGTGGGCATCTTTCTCCCGCACGGCACGGTGCTGCACGACGGCGACCGGTTGCGCACCACCGACGGCCTGGTGGTCGAGGTGCGGGCCGCGCTGGAAACCATCTCCACCGGGTGCGCCGCCGATGCCCTGACGCTGGCGCGCGCCGCCTACCATCTCGGCAACCGCCATATCCCCCTGCAACTGGGTCCCGGCTGGCTGCGCTACCCTCACGATCATGTGCTGGACGGCATGGTGCGCGATCTAGGGTTGGAGATGACTTGTGAGGAAGTTTCCTTCGAGCCGGAGTCCGGAGCTTATAGCGGCGGGCATCACCACGCGCACGAAGAAGAATGATTGAACCATGAACCCCGCTACCCTGCCGCGCCTGTTGCAACTGTGCAGCCCGACTCTGCCGGTTGGCGCTTATGCCTATTCCCAGGGGTTGGAAAGCGCGGTGGAACAGGGTTGGGTGCGGGATGAGGCCAGCGCCGGCGCGTGGATTCTCGGGCTGCTCGACCACACCGTGCGGCGGCTGGATCTGCCGGTGTTCGCCCGATTGTATGGGGCGTGGCAAGCCGGGGATGCGGACGCCGCGCGGCGCTGGAATGCACGACTGTACGCCGCGCGTGAGGCAGCGGAATTGCAGCGCGAGGACCAGCAGCTCGGAGCGGCGCTGGCCCGCTTGCTGAGCGATCTCGGCCTTGAGGAAGCAGAACCTTGGCGGAACGCGCCGCGCGTTTGTTTCGCCACGCTGTTCGGCTTGGCGGCGGCGCGCTGGGCGATTCCGCTGCCGGAAGCCGCCACCGGTTACGCTTGGGCCTGGACCGAGAACCAGGTGATCGCCGCCACCCGGTTGATTCCGCTGGGCCAGACCGCCACCCAGCGACTCTTGGTGGCCGCCGGTCCGGTGATCGCGGCGGCCGTGGTCGACGGCTTAAAGCGGCCCGATGAAGAGATCGGTGCCGCCGCGCCGGGACTCGCACTGGCCGGCGCCCTGCACGAGACGCAGTATTCGCGGTTGTTTCGGTCGTGAGGGTGCCCGAACCCACGCCGTTGTCACGGGAACGGTTACGATTAGGCAAACCGCGCGGATCGTGCTAAAGTCCGGTCCGAGTTTGTCGCGGCGCGGTCCGGTCCGTGCCCTGAGGTTCCAGCCGTTCCTCCCGGAACTGTCGCCCACGGGTCTTTCGATCCCCGTCCTCCAGCAAACCCACCGTGGTTCGCCCTTTGTCGGGGCCCCCCGATTCCCCTTAAATTTCACCGATCAAAATTCTGCCTGGACCGGTTCCATGCCCCATTGCATGGGCAGGCGGATTCAGGAGTCATTCATGCCATTTTCTGCTCTCGGCCTGGTCGATGACCTGGCGCGCGCCGTCGCCGCCCAAGGCTACACTCTGCCGACGCCCATTCAAGCCCAGACGATTCCCGTGATTCTGGCCGGGCGCGATCTGCTCGCCGCCGCGCAAACCGGCACCGGCAAGACCGCCGCCTTCACCCTGCCCCTGTTGCAGCGCTTGCAGGAGCGTCGCGAAACCCGGCCATCACCGGGTCGGCCGCGCGCCCTGGTGCTGACCCCGACGCGCGAGCTGGCCGCGCAAATCGCCGAAAGCGTGCGCGTTTACGGGCATCACCTCGCGCCGCGCACCGCGCTGCTGGTCGGCGGCGTCAGCATGAAACCACAACTCGACGCCCTGCGGCGTCCGGTCGACGTCCTGGTCGCCACGCCGGGGCGGTTGCTGGATCATCTCAGCCAGCGGACCGTCAGCCTGGCCAACGTCGAGATTCTGGTGCTGGACGAGGCCGACCGGATGCTGGATCTCGGCTTTCTGCCCGCGATCCGCCGATTGCTGGCGCTGTTGCCCAAGCAGCGGCAAACCCTGTTGTTCTCGGCCACCTTCGCCGAGCCGATCCGCCAACTGGCCGGCGACTTTCTGAACGATCCGGCGGTGATCGATGTGGCGCCGCGCAACGCCACCGCCGACCGGGTGGAGCAACAGGTGCATCCGGTGGATCAGGACCGGAAGGCCGCGCTGCTCGGGCGGCTGTTGAACGCCGGCGAGCGCGACGCGACCCTGGTGTTCACGCGCACCAAGCACGGCGCCGACCGGTTGAGCCGCCTGCTCGAACGCGACGGCATCCGCACCGCCGCCCTGCATGGCAACAAGAGTCAGTCGGCGCGGACCCGCGCCCTGGACGATTTCAAGCAGGGGCGGATTCAGGTGCTGGTGGCGACCGACATCGCCGCCCGGGGTCTGGACATCGTGCAGTTGCCGCGGGTGGTCAATTACGAGCTGCCGCATGTGCCGGAGGACTACGTCCACCGCATCGGCCGCACGGGCCGCGCCGGGCGCGCTGGCCTGGCGGTGTCGCTGGTCAGCGCGGACGAGATGCCGCGCCTGCACGCCATCCAACGGCTGTTGGGTCGCAAACTGCCCTCGACGGTAGTCGAAGGCTTTGCGCCCAGCGGCGCGCCCCGGGCACCGGCCCCGTTGGCGCCCGCCGCGCCCGGCACCCGGCGCCACACCCATCGCGCCAACCCGCCCGCCGGACCCGCGCCGTCGGCGTCCGCGCGGCGGCCCGCGCGTTCGGAAACCGGACCGGGCGATGCGTCTCGACGGCGCCACCATCACCAGACCCGGAGGGTCGCGACCCCAGGAGACCTTGCATGAAGACCGTTTTTATCGGCAATCTGCCTTCGGACACCACCGAACAGGAGGTGACTGATTTATTTTCCGCCTACGGGCGGGTTCACGGTCTGCGCCTGACTCGTGACGTGTTCTCCGGACTTTGTCGCGGTTTCGGCTTCGTCAAGATGGAAGGCCATGAAGCCCGCGCCGCCATCGGTGGGCTTAACGGCCAGGAGCTGCGCGGTCAGCGCCTGAAGGTGAACGAGGAGCGGGCACCGACGAACGCGCGGGGCGGCCGGCGTCATCGGTAACCGGATGATGTTGGGACTTGCGTCCCAACAGTTCCGCAAGAATCAAAGCGCGAGCGAACAGCGCCCACCCAGCCGAGCCGCTGTTGCTTGGGCGTCTTCCAAATA